>JAQGHT010001243.1 GCA_028291565.1 Planctomycetaceae bacterium
ACGCATCCTCCCAGTAGGCCCGGATTGGGTTCCAGCCCTCGCTCAGACCTTCCTCATAGGCGTTGCCGTTCTGGCTGACGATCGCGGCAACGCGTTCTGGGTGCGCGACGGCAAGACGGTAACCGACTGGTGCGCCGTAGTCGAACACATAGAGGGCGTAGCGGCTCAGGCCGACTTTCTCGACGAACCCGCCGATTACCCTCGCGAGGTTGTCGAAGGTGTAGTTGAACTTTCCACGGAGCGGTGAAGTGGTGTTGCCGAAGCCAGGGAGGTCGGGCGCTATAACACGGTAGCGGTCCGCTAGCAGCGGGATCAGGTCGCGGAACATGTGAGACGCGGTGGGGAACCCGTGGAGCAGGAGAACCGCCATGTTCCCCGGTTCCCCGGCATCACGGTAAAAGACGCGATGACCGTCTACGTCAGTGCTTCGATAGTGGACCATGTCAATCTCCATTCACGGTTTGTGTGTGCAGTCTATCAATAGAAAAGGGCCTGCGACTCCCTGGATCAGCGCGAGCAACCCGGCGATTTAAAGCATATTGACTTCGTATCCGGGTGGGCCAAACTGCGGTCCATCGGCCCACGAAAGGCCCGAATCAATTGTCGCGACGTTCGTGAAGGGGGCGCGAATGTACTCGGCGTAGCTGCCGTTAATCGTCCGGCCCAAGCCGCGCGAAAATGAGTCATTCTCATGTGGGCACCACGAGAGGATTCAAGAACAGGCCGATCAGTCCTTCGGCGGAAGTGGGATGCGTGAAAATTGCGTCTCGCAACGTGGTGTATGGCAAACGGCCAAGCATCGCCGTCTGGACGACAGCCATCATTTCGCTGGCTTCGGCCCCGAAGGCTGTGAATCCGACAATGCGGTCGTCGTCGCCGATGAGCGCCTTGATGAAGCCGCGCGTCTCGGACAGCGTCTGCGCCCGGAAAACCATCGCCATTGGCATCTTCGCAATTCGATAGTACATTCCCCGGGCGTTCGCTTCCGTTTCGCTGAAACCGACGTGAGCCAGCTCGGGATCAGTGAAAAGGACATACGGAATCACCCGGCCGTGGGTCGTTCGGTTGCCGCCATTCAGATTGTCGAGCACGATCCGGAAGTCGTCCTCGCCAGCGTGGGTGAAATGTGGGGTTCCTGCGCATTCGCCGGTGGCCCAAACGTCTGACGCCGTCGTCCGCAGCCGATCGTCGACGCGGATGTAGCCATGCGAATCGACTTCGACACCGGCGCAGTCGAGATGGAGTTGATCTGTGTTGGGCGTCCGGCCAGTCGCCACGAGAATGTCGGAACCTTCCAGCGTTCGCTCGCTTGTCCCTGAACGGACCAGCACTCTCACCATATCACCCGAGCGTCCTGCAACTTTCAGGACCTCGGAATTCAACAAGACTGCGATCCCCTCATCCTGCAGGAGTTCCAAGAGACCGGCGGATACATCGGCGTCTTCTTTTTCAAGCAGACGCGGACCGTGCTGAACGATCGTGACGTGGCTGCCGAAACGCTGCATCGCTTGGGCAAACTCCAGGCCGATGTAACCTCCTCCGAGGATGATGAGGTGCTCGGGAAGTCGCTCCAAGTTCAAGGCTTCGACGTGCGTCATCGGCTTAGTGTCGGCAAGCCCTGGAACACCGGGAATGCGCGCTCGAGTGCCGACATTGATAAAGACGCGACTGCCGTGAAACAGGCGCGTCCCACCAGCATTCAGCGTCACCTCGACCGTTTTCGGTTGCGTGAACGTCGCTTCGCCCATGACCAGTTCCGCGCCGCTGGCCTTGAACTTGGCAAGATGAACCTCCACCAGCTCATTGACCATCTTCCGCTTGCGCCGCGCGACGGCGGCCATATCGATACGAACATTTCCGGTCACGACCCCCAGACCACGCGTGGGATGAACAAGTGCGATGGCTTTCGCACTATGGATCACGTTCTTGCTCGGCAGACAGGCCACATTCGGGCACGAGCCGCCGACCATCGCGCGTTCGACGACGACGGTCTTTTGACCTTGGCTCGCCAACGTCCAGCCGAGAAGTTTGCCTGCGACCCCGCTCCCGATGACCAGGTTTTCAAAATGCTCTGCGTTCATGATGACGGTCCTATTGATTTGAGAATTCCTGACACGCCCCCGATCAAACATCCGATTATCGTTTCAGACGCAATTTCGCAGCTATTTGGCCAACTCGGATGGTCAGCAATGGGATCACGATGTTAACGACCGTGTTCGTTGCAATTTGCAACGAACACGGTCAAATTGGCTGATCGACTGGCGACCAGCCTGATTGTTAATTAGGCATTTCAATGACCGTTGAACACCGGCAGTTTGTGATCAAGGCCAGCGACCGTCGCTAACATGCGGGAGTGCAAGAACGGGATCTTGATGGCTGTCGGAAACACGTAGCTCCGCATTAAACGGAAGAACCATGACTCCGGAGAAGCGACACGCGACAGGAACTCGACCTGGCGTACGACTCGTCGATCGACCCGCCGCCGCATTCCGTCGTATTCCTGCAATCGATTGGTCCGTACGAGTTCCGAGAAGATCCACGCATCCTCCAACCCGAGATTCATGCCCCGGGCTCCGACAGGTGAGTGAACATGAGCCGCATCCCCCGCGAAGTACACGTTCTGCGTCGCAAGTGTCCCGGCGATTCGATGAGCGATCCGAAAATGTGAAGTCCAGATCGGCGAGCCGGCCTGTTCAGCCTGGATCAACCGAGATAATGGCTCCGGGCGATTGCTGATGACCCGCCAAACAGGATCGTGGATGCGGCTTCTCAAATCCGGATCGACGACTGGCATCATAAACAGTAACTCGCCCGCGTCGAGAAAGAAGATATGGACTTGGTCGGCTGCGAGTTCCGTCCGTAATGGGACATCGGTCAGGTACCACTCGCTGGCGAATGCAGATCCTTCGAAACTGACCCCCAATTGTTGACGAGTGGCACTGTGCGCGCCGTCGGCCGCCAGCAGCCACGGACACGCGACGACTTCGCGCTCGTCAGCGGCCGCTGACTCGAGTACGGCTTCGACCTGGCCGATTGAGACCCGGCATTCCACCAGCTTCACACCGCGCTCGACCGAACCGCCAACCGCGCAAAGTGCGTCGGCCAACAGCCGTTCAGTAGCCGCCTGCGAGAGCCCCAGCATGAACGGATATTTGGGGTGGATACCGGTGAGCGACAGGGAACCGAAGATCTGCTCCCGCCGGCGGAAGCAAACGCCACGAACAGGAGAGCCCAGTTCCAACATCCGCTGCGTGACTCCAGTGGGCTCCAGGATATCCAAAGTACGCGGATTCACTGCTAGTGCTTTCGACTCTCGAGCTGGTTCGTCGCGCAGCTCGACGACCCGAGTGACCAGCCCTTGTCTCGCCAGAAACAGCGCGGCCCCGAGACCCACCGGGCCAGCTCCAACAATCAGTGGTCGATTCGGAAGACTCATCGCAGCCTCATTGAGCTCGAGCGACTCGGAATCCGCAGCCAGATTGCCGCACATCAGAAGAGCTCACATTGCGTTGAGCCCTGCGGCACATCATTCCGTAATAGGCCCAGCCGCCGCCCCGGACAACTCGTGTTGGATTGTCCAAAGTTGTGATTCGCGCACCGTCGCCGCTGGGCCATGTCTTACTATCACTGTCCTGACACCATTCCCAGACGTTGCCATGTATGTCATAGAGCCCGAATGCGTCGAACTTCTTTCGTCCCACTTGATGGGCATACTGCTCTTCGGCGTCAATCGTATTTTCATTGAACCGGACAGACGGGTCAAGCTGAGACTCATCGTCACTGAAGCAAATGCTGAGCCACTACGAAAGAGCTAGAGTGTCCTTCAATCCGATCCAGATGGGGGCGGCCATTCTACGATCCCTCGATTCAGTGTGTCGCGTCGGTTGCAAATTTCACTGCTAGTACGAAACAGAGTTGTGGACTTCGAAAACTAAGACCAATCAGGAGACTTTTCGCCAATCTCCTGCTTAACCGCGTGCCGAGTTGCTTCCCGCGTTGGTGCGCGTCGCTCGATCTCACCGCTGCTTGGAACGTGTGGCTCGCCGAAGCTGAAATGTTTGTCCTCATCCTGATCTTCACCGGGCTGCTCGAACAGATACTATTGGACAGAAATTGACGCCAGAGTGCGTTCTTTATTGTGGCGCAAAATTTGCTGCGACAGTAGTGACATCCAGCATAACGCACATGCTGCGGCTAGAACTTGCTTGGCGTATTGTATTGGAATCCCTGAAAATTCCGCAGTTCTCCGTGGACATTGGCACATCTTTTCAATCGAAGTCGGCGCGAAGTCTGCCCCAGAATCGAACGATTGGCGGCCAACCGAATCAGGTTACCAGATCATGAAACCGTCAAAAACATTCAAACTGGGGCTAGCCATTCTGCTCGCTACAGGGCTGAGTTTCTCTGTGCTGGCGGACCCGGGGGCAACGGGATTCCGTCATTTCGAGCGGCAGGGTAAACAGCCCTCAATTTACACCGTCGAATTGCGAAACGGGCTGTGTAGAACTCTGCCCTTTGATGATCTGCGCGATTTTGAGGAAGCACAAAAGGGGTTCATTGCCGCGCCGACGTACAAGCAAATTACGGCGGAAACCGGTCGCGTGGTCTGGGACATGGGCGGCTATGACTTCCTGCTGCACTGTCAGGATTTCGACAGTATTAACCCCTCACTGCAGCGCCAGGCCGTTCTGAACATGGCTTACGGACTGTATGAAGTTGTCCCGGGTAAGATTTATCAGGTGCGCGGTTTTGACCTTGCCAATATCAGTTTCATCAAGGGCGCCACAGGCTGGATTGTGTTTGATACACTCACCTGCAAGGAGACCGCGGCCGCGGCCCTGAAATTCATTAATCAACAACTTGGAGCGCGTCCGGTGGTTGCCGTGGTCTTTTCGCATTCTCATGTTGACCACTACGGTGGTGTACGCGGAGTGATCGAAGAGGCCGACGTCAAAAGCGGCAAGGTACAGGTGCTTGCTCCTCTGGGCTTTTTGGACCACGCAATTTCAGAGAATGTGCTCGCCGGAAATGCGATGGCCGGTCGATCGCTGCTGCCCTATGGTCTGCTTTTGCCGCGCAGCCCGTTTGGCCATGTGGACCAGGCGATTGGGAAGAATACTGCAACTGGTAACATGAGTCTGATCGCACCATCACGTTACATCGGGAAGGATTTTGAAACGTTGACCATCGATGGTGTGACCATGGAATTCCAGAACACACCTGGAACTGAAGCACCGTCAGAAATGAATACTTACTTCCCGCAGTTCAAAGCGTTCTGGAGCGCGGAAAACATTACAGGTACGATTCATAATATCTATGCTTTACGCGGTGCCGAGGTACGTGATCCCCTGGCCTGGTCCAAGCATATCAACGTGGCGCTGTATCGTTATGGGCGGGACGCGGAATACATGTTTTCCGCTCACACCTGGCCACGTTTTGGCAATCGCCGCATCCAGGAAGTGATGCGCGCCCAACGCGATGCCTATGCCAATTTGAACAACTCGGTTTTGTTTCACGCCAATCAGGGTGTAACCATCAACGAGATCCACAATGTGTACAGGCAGCCGCTGAGCTTACAGAGACAGTGGGCCGCCCACAGCTACCAGGGTTCAGAAGCGCACAACAGCCGTGCTGTCATCAATCGTTATCTCGGTTATTGGGATGGCAATCCGGCGACACTGACGCCACTTTCGCCTAAGGATTCAGCGCCGCTCTATGTGGAGATGATGGGTGGATCTGGTAAAATCATGGCGAAAAGCCGGCAACTCTACAGCGAGGGTCAATACCTGTTGGCGACAGAAATTCTCAACAAGCTGGTTTACGCGGACCCGGACAATACCGCCGCGAAAGATTTACTGGCCGATGTGTACGAACAAATTGGCTACCAGAAAGAAAGCGCCAGTCTGCGCAACTGCTTCCTCACTGGTGCTCAACTGTTACGACACGGAATGCCTCCAACGGTTCCAGTCAGGAGCATTGGCCCGGAAACCATTCGCGGCATGACAACGGAGCTGTGGCTGGACTTTCTCGGGATCAGCATGGACAGCAGCAAGGCTGAAGCCGCAAACATGCGGTTTGTCATTAACTTGGTGACACCGAATGACGGTGAAAGATTTGTCATTGAAATGAGCAATGCCACGCTCACCAATATCAAAGGCGCACAAGCGGAACATCCGGACCTCACGATTACCATGAACCTCACTGATCTTGCAACCGTAATCGGCGGCACCGCCACCGTGGATGATCTGATCCAGGCCGGAAAGGCAAAGTTTGATGGGGACCGCAAACCGTTCGATCTACTGCGCAGTACCTTGGTACGCTTCTCCCCTGACTTCGAGTTGATCCCCGGAACAAATTCCCAATCGGCCATACCGCCCAGCCCCACGGTTCAGCCTTAACCAATGCGAAAACCAGAAGTGACTGAAGTGAGTTGCAACATGTCCACTTACAAGACGCCAGCTTGCTGATCGGCGGGCACGGGAATAGCTGATCTTGTCACCGAGCAAAAGGTTTTTGTACCAGGCCCAAATGAGAGGGCATCATGGTGAATCGTGAAGCACGTCGGCTGGTTGAAGATGCCCAGCGTCTGAAGAATTGGAAGCGCTGGGGACCCTATCTGAGCGAGCGGCAATGGGCGACCGTCCGTGAAGATTATTCGCCGGATGGCAGGCTCTGGGAGAGTTTTCCTTACGAACACTCGATCGCCCGCGCTTATCGCTGGGGTGAGGATGGCCTGCTCGGCATGACCGACCGCGATGCCGTCTGTGCTTCGCGCTGGCCCTCTGGAACGGCAAAGACCCCCATCTTAAAGAGCGATTATTCGGACTGACAAACCCGGAGGGTAATCATTCCGAGGACGTCAAAGAAGTTTACTTCTACCTTGATGCCACTCCCACTCATTCTTACTTCAAGGCCCTTTACAAGTACCCGCAAGCCGAATTCCCTTATCAACTACTACGCGAGGAGAACCGCAGCCGTGGTCGGGGCGAACCCGAGTACGAATTGACCGACACAGGCGTGTTCGACGGTGATCATTATTGGGACGTGATCGCGGAGTACGCCAAGGCGTCGCCCGACGACATCCTGATTCGGCTGACGGTGGCGAATCGCGGCCCCGAGCCCGCTCGGCTACACCTCCTGCCGACGTTATGGTTCCGCAACACGTGGTCGTGGGGGGCGGCCTACGAAGAGGGTCGCTGGCCCAAGCCGCAACTCTCTCGCGCGGACGACCACAGCGCGATCGCTCAACATGCCACACTCGGACGCTTCCGGCTGACGGCCGACGACCTTCCTGATGGCCGGTCGCCAGAATTCTTGTTCACGGAAAATGAGACGAACACGCAGCTGTTATTCGCGGCACCCAACGAGAGTCCTCATACCAAGAACGACTTTCACGACTACGTCGTCCAAGGGCGAAATGACGCGGCCCGGCGGGATGGCGGCACAAAGGCCGCCGCGTTGTACGTGATTGACCTCCCTGCCAGGGGCGAACAGACCGTCCAACTCCGGCTCACGGCGGAGTCTGAAGTAAACGCTCAACCGTTCCGGGACTTCAAGCGAGCATTCGCCAAGCGCCAGGCCGACGCCGACGCCTTCTACGCCGAGA
>JAQGHT010000016.1 GCA_028291565.1 Planctomycetaceae bacterium
CCGTGATCGAACCCGCTAGTCAAACGTTGTTTCAACGCTGCGAATTGATCATACGAGGGACGAAAGACAATAGCCCACCGTTTTCAACGGTGGGGCCACGAGAAAAGAGAATATCCAGTCCCATCAGGGACGAAAGACCTGTTTCACTCGTGCTTTCGAGCGGTGATTTTCAAGAATTGTTTGGTATGGATTCCAGGTCCCTTTTCTGTCGTCCCCAAGGGACTTTGTGATTTCTTTCACGCGGTGATCCCACCGTTGAAAACGGTGGGCTATTATCGGTCGTCCCTGGCGGGACTGCAGACATTGGATTCAAGATAACGCAACTCAAAACTGGTGCTTCGGACTTGTATTGGCCCGTGAATCATCCGAGCCTAGAGCGACTGTAATTACAGTCCCGATTCCAAGTCTTTTCATCGGACTGATCGGACCTCTGGAAAATTAGTGCTCACACTGTCAGTAATCCCTCAATCGGATCCGCTTGATAGACAGGATATGGCCGATTCGTCGCATCGTGCCATTCGGCTTCGCGCGGGATACCCAGCGCGTGATAAATCGTCGCCGCGAAGTTTTCGGGCCGTTGCAGATCGGAAGTGGGATACGCGCCGTTGCGATCCGAAGCTCCAATGACAGTGCCACCACGTACTCCGCCGCCGGCAAACCACACGGACTGCAACGGCGCCCAATGGTCTCGGCCAGGTTTCTTGTAGATCTGTGGTGCCACGTTCGAAATATGCGGAGTCCGGCCGAATTCGCCCGCCATCACGATCAGAGTGCTGTCGAACAGACCTCGTTCTTGCAGGTCATCCATCAGACCTGACACTGCCTGGTCAGTGGGTGGAAACAGAAAGTCTTTCAGATTCACGAAATTGTTGCCGTGCAGGTCCCAGCTGCCGAAATTCCCCAGATTCACCTGGATCATATTGACGCCAGACTCGATCAAACGTCGAGCCATCAGCAACGACCAGCCAAATGAATTGTCGCCATAGCGGGCCAATGTTTTCGGATCTGCGCGACGGACGTCAAATGCGTGCTGAACTCGCGGATCGGCCATCAGGGAAATGGCCTCCTGGCGGACCCGGTCGTAACCGGTCACAGTGGCTTTCAGATCCAGTTGCCGGCGTTGCCGCTCCACCACTTCCAGCAAGCCCATTCGATCTTGAAACCGAGCAGAAACGACTCCCTGAGGCAAGGAGAGGTTGGGAACCTCAAACCGCCAGTCTTGCTTGTCCGAGAGCTGGCCTTTGTGCAAATCGAACAGGTATTTGGGAAATGCGCCGGAATAAGAGTGATACGCGTGTGGCTTATCAGTGGCTTCGATGAACCAGGGTTCGTGCTGATAACCCAACATGCCGGCGAATTGGCCGGGATAGGTCCCCGAGTTTGAGTGAACGATCTTTTCCGGCAACACGACACTGGGAGGCAGGTTGTTGCGGCGGGTCGTCGAATACCCTGCCACCGCCGCGATTGAAGGCCAGTCAATCGACTGCGGTAAGCTGGCCCGAAACGACGAGGGCAAATCCGAGCGCCCCGTCAACATGACGTACGTGCCTTCTTGATGTCCGCTTTGCGTGTGACTCAATGAGCGTACCAGAGCCCAATGTTGACTGCGTTGGGCCAACAGCGGCAAGTGCTCGCAAATCTGAATGCCCGGTGTCTGAGTCGCGATGGGGTTGAATTCCCCTTTGTACTCAGCAGGACCTTCCGGCTTCATGTCGAAGGTGTCGTGTTGTGACGGACCACCGGTCAGAAAAATGTAGATGACGGCCCGAGGTTTGGGTGCCGAAACCCCGGCAGCGACCGCAGACTGTCGCCAACCGGCGACATCAGCCATCGACAATCCGAGCAGCCCAAGAGATCCCGCTTGTAACATTTCACGCCGCGGCAGCAGATGCCGGGGAACGATCGATTCAGCACGGTGCATGTGCGTGATCCTTCCAATGGGTAGGCCAGATTTTTTAACCTGTCCAGGCTTTCGTTCGGACAGGTTGAAAACCTGTCCGACATCAAAACTTACGATTCTCGGCGTAGAGAGCTCCCATCAATATACGTTGAAATGATCCCGATGGCAACGTGAATTTGCGAATGAAAGGCCCAGGCGAATCGAGAACTCGGGGTCTGAGAGGACCTATGGGATTGGATGAGCTTGCAGATTAGTCCACGCACACAGAGAGCGCATTAATCGAGCGTGTTCGCGGTAATACCGCGCACCTTAGGATTTGCGCAGCAATAAGTGCCGTAGGATGGGCACTCTTGCCCGTCCATGACCTGAAAGGCCATAGGCAACTTCCGACACTTATTGATGCGCCGATCCTTAAGTTAACGCGCTCCAGGATCGGATAATGAATCACAGTCGGATCCATTGATCGGGAGGCTCAGTCGGGTACTCTCCAGGGCCCTCCTCGATTCGACATTAATTGTCGTGCCGGTCCTTAGAAGTGCACTCCAGCCTGTACAGAAAATAGAACCACAAAGCCGAAGGCAACAGGATGGCGCAGCCAATCCCTAAAATCATCCTTTCGGCATTACGATCATCGATTCCGTTGCCGATTCTCAGGACGAACAACAAACCGAAATACGTAACGGGAAGTCCTACGAGAACATTTGCGAAGACGCAAAACAATGTGACAATGTCGCGAACCATCGTGCTGCGGATGGGAAACAGTTCGTGACATTTCACATCGGCATTCCATCGTCATCGAGAATCGTGACGAGTCCCACACTGCCAGTCGTCGCCAGGGTACCACCATTGACCGAAGTCAATCGCACCTGGAACGTTTCATTGTGTTCGACTTTCGTATCACCGACAACCTGCACAGGGATCGTGGCTGTGGTTTCGCCCGCGGCAATTGTCACGCTTCCCGTGGTGGCGATGAAGTCCTTCGTTTTCGTGGCACGATCCTTCGCGCTCATTCCTTTAACCTTGTGGACTTCCACAGAATATTGAATTGTGACGTCGTGATCGGTCACATGATCGAGCGATACAGTGATCGGAACGGGGGTCAAACCCGAATTTCCTTCCAACGTGTTGGTCTGCGCGGCGATGGTCACGACGGGCGGAGCCGGAGGCCCATCATTGTCGATAATCGAGGCGGTCTGTGAGGTGGCACCAGACGGAATCGCTCCGGTCGCCGATGTAATTGATACCGCATAAAACTCGGTTGCTTCCACAATCGTATCGTCGACCAGAATCACACCAAACGATTGAGTCAAGGAGCCTGCGGGGATCGTGACAACGAGATCACTGGCACCACCCTCGAATTGCGCATCGTCTGGAATTGTCGCCGCGGCATTGGCGCCGACGGCCCCTCCGACCAGCAGTCCCGCAAGGTGAACGGTCACCGACACGTCGGTCGCGCTGACTTTGTCCAGTTGCAATGTGAATGTCTGAGTTTGTCCCTCTGTGGCCGATGAGGTTGTTGGGGCTTCGATTGAAACCTTGGGCAGAGTCGGGTCAACCACGGCATCGTCATTCAGAATCGTGACGGTTGCGGCGCCTCCGCTAATCGTCGCGTTAGTGACGTGTGTCATCACTGCCTGAAAGACCTCGTCCGGTTCAGGCAACGTGTCGCCAAAAATGGTCACGTTCACCGTCGTGGAAGCGGCCCCCTTCGGAATCGTCGCGGTGAACGGTTCGATTTTGAAATCATTTCCGTCGGCAAATCCGGCTCCCGATCCGGAAACTTCAATCTGTCCGCTGATCTTGATTGCCTTCTTCGCTTGGGGTGAGGAAAAGATGTGCAGCGCGAACGTGTGGCTTCCCGAATTCCCTTCAGTCACTTGAATCGGTGAGAAATCATCCCAAAAGACGATCGGTTGTTCGGCTCGAGGCACAGCAGCATGTACCGCCGCCGTGTCGGGCGCAGACGCGGTAACCGCGGAAAGCATTTGCCGGGATTCCAGACCTTCGATTCCAACCTGCGGGCCGCGGTTCCGTCTG
>JAQGHT010000050.1 GCA_028291565.1 Planctomycetaceae bacterium
GAGATGAAATTGCCTTTTCTTCCGCTTCGTCCAAGTCTTCCTGATTCGCGGCCCCCCGCGCTTTGAGACCCTGGACCCGCAATAGCCGCGCGGCCGTGCTTTTGCGAATTGCTTCGGCTGCCAACAACTTGGATGCGGCCTCTTCGATATCCTGTTTCCGATATCCGGCTTTCATCTCGCTCAAAAGCGCTTCACGCTCTTTCAGCATGGCCCGGTTTTCGGCAATTTCGAGGTCTGTGGTCGCCATCCGCAAGACCGAAAGAGTGTCGCCCGCTTTGACGAACTGCCCCTCTTTGACCAGGAACTCTTCGACAATTCCAGAATTTCCCGAAGCGACAACACTCGTGCGAACGGGCCGCACGCTGCCCAGGACAACCACGCGCCGCGCCACGGACTTCGAAGTGCTAGTCTGAATTCGCACGGGAACGGGCGGCCGAGATTTCGCTGCATCAGCCCCGTCAGGCGATTTAGCGAGAGCACCTGAACCGCAGCCAGTGCAAAAACCCAGGCTCAGCAGACTGCAGCAACTCAGAATCCAACCGAAACGACCGATCACGCCGACTTGATCATTCAAGTTGATAGCCCGGCCAGATCTCACCGAAAATCGCGTCCTGCGTTTGGAACTGCAAAAAATCACTTTGACTTACCTCACGGAACTGTTCGGCTGGTAAATTGAAGATAGGTTGTGTGTCAGTTTGCCGGATCCCGGATTGAACAGCAAGTGTTGGATCAGGTGTTTGACACAGTCTGGGAAACTTATCCTACAACTTTCGCCAGTTGTTGCTTCGGCCGGAACAGTCCCTTAACGGGCGCCGCGTCCTTTGCACTTACGTAAGGAATCGCATGCCGAATCAAGACCGCACAGCCGCAAACGAATCGTCTGACTTCAAGCCCGTTTCGAGCGACGTTGTACACGTGGCTTTTTACGCACGCGTCTCTTCTGTGTTTACAGGCTCAGGCCCCTATCTGTGGCGAGATTGGCTGCGGAAATCGCTCATGGGTAGCACTTCGGGGTATTTCCAGGCAGCACAATTTCAAAAGGGTTGTTTGTAATGGTGCATCATCCGGGATTATTAAGAATCTCGGAACAACGCTGCTCGTGCTTTTGAGGCCGCATTTCACCAATTCTAATGACTCCGTAATCTGCCTCAACCGCAAACGCATAGGTAGTTCTGGATCTGTTCGGGAAAGTCAGTGGGCTTGACTCGTAGCCGGTCGCGGAAATGCTTAGAATGAGTGTGCGTACTGATAGGTACGCCGAGAATTCTTGGCTGTTGGTACGAACTTCGGAACCATTCCGTTGTCCCGATCAATTCTATAGAGTTCAAGCAAATCGTTGTTGGTGTGACGATTTCCAAGAGAAACTCCGAGTTGGTGACGGACTCATGGTGAGTTGCTTGTCTTCTTCCATGCGGCATTGGTTGTGCCGTGTGACGCTGTGTTTGGGTGTGGCTTTGATTTGCTGTGCTCATGAGAGCGTGTGCGCGCAGCAAACTCCCCCCGCAACCAGCCCCGCCACTGGCCCGGCGGGAAATGCCGGAGGTGAAAATGGAGCTGCGGCCGCTCCAGCGTCAGCTCCGATTCCCAAGGTGACTGATCTGCCTCCAGGCCAGTACCCTCCCAATCAGTTCCTGTTTTATCGTGGGAACAATCCTCCCGGTCCCGCTCCATTTCAACAAATTGGCTTCTATCTCAATCTGTTTCTGTTCATCCCGATTCTGGGTTTGTTGTTTCTGTGGGCGAGAACCACTCATTGGGTCAGTGAAGACGCCAAAGGCCTGAGAATGGTTGTCGCGTTCTGGAACCCGTTGGTGATGTTTTGCGGTGCTTTAGGGTTTATCGCGGTACTCCTGGTTCCTAACGCCTTGGGCGGATTGTTTTTGCTGTCAGCGGCATACGGGTCGCCGCTGGGATGCTACATCATGGAGCGTAACAAGCGCGTGCCGGAATCGGCGCGAGTGATGACGCCCAAACACATTAAGAAGCTCTGTCTGCAAGCATTGTCCAAAGTTGGAATTCATTTGGGTTCCCGCGAACGAGGCGATTACACGTCTGGTCCGCCGATCAAGTTTTTGGGCAAGAATCGGTCCGGGAAGGGAATGGATACCAGCGTTTCGAAGTCTGTGGAGAGTTCCCGGGGCTATCTGGCTGCCAAGGAAATGATCTACGATGCGATCTTACGCCGTGCCACCGACGTCCACCTTGAGCCCAACGAAGACGAACTGTCCGTGCGGTACCGTATTGACGGTGTGATGTATCCTGCGGAGCCGTTCGACCGTACTGTCGGCGATGCGATTATCAATATCTTCAAAGTCTTGTCCGCAATGGACATTACAGAACGACGCAAGCCCCAGGACGGCAGTTTCCGAGCCGAAACGGAAGGCCGCGAGATCGATTTCCGTGTCGCCACTCAAGGGACACAAATCGGTGAGAAGATGAGCTTGCGTATTCTCGACCAGGAAAACTCGGTCCGGACGCTCAACGATCTGGGAATGCGAAAGGCTTTGTCCGACCAGATCACAGAAATCATCAATCAACCACACGGCATGTTCCTGAGTTGCGGTCCGACAGGTGCTGGTAAGTCGACGACGCTGTTCGCGGCCTTGAGTGTGCTTGATGTCCATCAGATCAACATTATTACGATTGAAGACCCCGTCGAGTATCGGATGGCTGGGGTGACCCAGATCGAAATCAATACAAAGGCTGGTCAAACCTTTGCCGGATCGTTGCGCAGCGTTTTGCGTCAGGATCCCGATGTCGTTTTGATCGGCGAAATGCGAGACGACGAGACCACACGCATTGCTTGTCAGGCCGCAAATACCGGCCATATGGTGTTTTCGACGGTCCACGCAAACGACAGCATCTCGGCGTTGTTCCGAATTTTGGACTTGGGTGTTGAGCCGTTCATGTTGGCGAGTGCCCTTTCTGCGATTCTTGGTCAACGGCTGGTTCGGCGGCTCTGCGAAGATTGCAAAGAATCGTATAAGCCAGATCCCGATATCCTGAAGAAAAACAATCTTCCTCCGGAACAAGTCAAGCAATTCTTCCGTCCTCCTACCGAAGGCCACAACAATTGCGCCGCCTGCGGCGGGTTAGGTTACAAGGGACGGGTCGGCGTTTACGAACTGCTGGTGATCAATGATCGACTGCGTGATTTGATCCGCGAAAATCCTCAGCTGTCTGTAATTAAAGCAGAAGCCCGTAAGAACGGGATGCTGTATCTCAAAGAAGAAGGCTTGCGGCTGGTCGTGAAGGGCATCACGTCGATGGACGAACTGATGCGAGTTGTGAAGTGACATCTGAAAACTGACCGAGAAAAAGTACGTCATGGATCTCGTGATCGATATATTGCTGTTGGGGATCGTGGGGATCGTCACTTGGCTGCTGGCCAACGAGGGACCTTGGACGGCGATTCTGGCGTTTTTTTCCGTCGTTTTCGCCGGTTTAATCGCCATGAACTTTTTCGAGCCCCTGGCTGAGATGATCGGGAAGCCCAAAGGCAGCTGGCTGGAAACGCGCGCTGACTTTCTGGCCTTAATGGGGCTGTTCGCGCTGTTCACATTTCTGTTACGGCTGGGATTGGACAACGTCGCACCGACAAATATCGAGCTGCCAGACATTGCCTATCAAGCCGGCCGTTGGTTATTTGCGTTCGGTACCGGCTATGTCGCGATGGCGGTAGTTCTGACAGCGATGCATACCGCTCCATTGCCGCGAAACTTTCTGGGATTTAAGCCCGAGCGGAAAAACTTCCTGGGAGTAATGTCTCCTGATTTGCAATGGTTGGGATTCACGCAGCACGTGACCGAACACATCTTCGGCCGGCGGATTCGAGTCCAGAATCAGAACAACCAGATGGAATTGTCGTACCGAAATTTCGATGGCCTGAGAGTGCTCTTTCCCGGCCGGCCGAGTTCGGATTATTTGCCGACCTTCATCATTCGCTACGCTTCGCGTCGAGATGAAATCGGTGGCATTGCTCCACGCCCCGTCCCGGTGCAGGCCGCACCCTCGAGTGGCGGACCAGCCGCTGGACCCGCATTTTGATTGGCCGCAGAGAATTGCCCGGAATAGAAGCTTGCAAATTCACTGAGCGAAGTCTTGCGCTTTCGAATTGCTGCCGTCTGGGCTGCAAACGCTCATTATCTCCGTGACAACGGAAGCCGGAATTCGAAAAACTGCCTAACGTTCATTCAGCGCGCCATTCCACCCATCTGGGATGCCAGAAGCAAATGTGTGCGATGGCCGCCAGAAATAGCAGTGTGACACCGCTGATCGTCGCTCCGATCCAGACCGAATTCGGGCGAAACTCCCAGATGATTTGGTGCGGCCCAGCGGGAACCTCGACCACCCGAAATTGCCGGTCGATCCCAGGCAGAACCACAGATTCCGCACGTTGGCCATCGATCTGGACACGCCAACCGGCCCAGGCCAGGTCGGTCAGAATCAGCGTGCCGCCGTGCGTTGAATTGGCTTCGATCTGAACCAGGTTTGGACGATAATCCACGATTTCCGCATGATCCCCGGGACGTGGTTCCTGCCATGCGACTCGGCCCCGCGATCCTTTGAGTTCATATAAGAACAGCGGCGCGGCACCGCGGCCCCAGGCTCGATTGAGAAAGGGATCCGCGACAGTCAACATATGCGAGACGGGCCAGGCAGCACCCAATTCTGAAAAACTGAGAACGTGTGTCACCCCGGCTTGCTGCAGCCAGACAATCTGCTCAGGAGTGGGGGGAGTGTCAAACGGCAAAGGCTGTGGCATCGCCCAATCGGTGTCGAAATAGGGATTAGGGCCCAATCCCAGATAGACGGGCGTGGAAGCGACACCCAACAAATTGGGCAGATTTGCACCTCTGCAAAACAGTCGCACGGGCTGTTTCACGCCGGTTAATGCTTTCCGGACCTGGCTGTGCTCCAGATAGCGGATCGGAGGCTTTTCAACTGCAAAGGTGTGCTGCACCAGACCCGATACCCAGCAAGTATCGATGATCGTTATGGCGACACAAGTCATCCCGATCCATGTCGCCCACCTGCCGAATTTCACTTGTGAAAGTCTCTGCAGCGAATCCGCCGCGAGTACTGCGACAGCAAAATTGAACACGATCCCGAACCGTCCGACTCCATTAAAGAAACCGAAGCCGGGCAGATACCTGGCGACTGGCATTAAATAGCCCGTGGTATAAACAAGGGCCAGCAGGCCAATCAGTCCCCAGATCCAAAGTCGTGGTGCGCGTCTGGTGCGCGCCAAGAATTGACCGGCGACGATCAACACCAGCGGCAGGATTCCGCAATACAGATGAGCTTCCACGGTATTCGTCCGCGACCCGTCGCTGCCAACTCCGAGATTCACATCGGGTACATAGTAGATCCAGGGCGCAATCAGTTGGCCGAGATACCAAAGTGGAATGAAGCCGAACCCGGGATCATGCTCAGGCCCGAGATTGGCCCGTTGACTGAGCTGTTTCAATTCCCAAGTCGGCAGTAATTGTACCGCTGCCAGGCCAAATCCGCAGAGCACCGCGACCCCAAGGTACATTGCCGTTCGAACTCGATGGTTGAGGAGGCGGGCATCAATCAAATCCGCAGCAAGCCAGAGCCTCAACCCAAAATATCCCAGGAGCGTGACCTGGGTGATAAAGGCCAGATGAAAATGCCCGGCCAGCATCTGCAATCCGAGCAGGCCGCTGAGCGTGATCAAATATCGCCAGCGGGTAGTCTGCAAGTACGATTCACAACACCACAGAATCGCCGGAAACCAGGCGGCGCCCAATGCCGCCCACTCATTGCACATTCGAGCCGGCAGCCAGCCATAAGTGAACGAGACGGCCCCCAGCCAGGCAGAAATCGTGCCCACTCCCCAGCGGCGTAAAAACATCCAGCTGGCGACGGACGCCAAGACATAGTGCAGTAACTGGATGAAGACATAAGCCGTATTGAGATCACAGATCGCGTAGAGCAGATGAAAAGGGTAGAAAACCCCAGTCTGGCTTTCTCCTGCAATCGGATAGCCATGTCCGGTGCGATTGTTCCACAGTGGCAATTCTCCCGCACGCAGTGATTCCGCGAGAAACTGCTTTTGTGGGAAGAAATAGGCGTAGATATCGCCACCGACTAAGCCGCCGCCCTGCCACAATGTCGGCCAGAAGACGTACGTCAAACCGATTGCCAGAAAAACCGTCGAGGCGAATGCAATCCCATCGCTACGTTTCAAGCCGAACACCGTCATTGCGCGGGCTCCGCGTGACGCCGACGAAAGACATAGAACTGCCCATCCGTTGAATCCGGAAGCAACTCCCAGCGATCAGGATGCCGGCGATATTCGTCGACGTCCTGCGGCTTCCGGATTTCCGAATAGGGTCCATGCACGTCAATTACCAGGAATTCCGCATCGTCAGGTACTTCAGGTCGATAGCCGCTGTAATCGTAGCAGCGGGCATAATGATTGAATCGTGGGTGCACAAAGTCAGTCGCCGCGACTCGCTGATCAACAGCAATCAACTTCGCCACTTTTTCAAACTCCGCGGCTCGCCGCGTCGCCACATATTTTTTTCGCCAGTACGCTCCGCTGTAAGAATCCCAAAACGGTAAACCGCCGGGGTCCATGCCGTGCCAGAAATGAAAACCCGAGGCCGCGAAGAGCATCATAATGGCCGCGAATCGGGCACCATCCGCTGTCACCAGATGATATCGACCGGGGGACCGGAGCCAATCCGCCCAGCGTCCACAATTGTGCAAGCCGGCAGCCGCGGCCCAGAACACAATGGCGACCAACGGAGCGTGAAAGTGATGTTGCGTATTCCGGGCAATTTCATTGAGGCACAACGCGCCAAACAAAGGCAAACCCACCGCGAGTCGACCCGGGGAGAATAACGGCACCAACGCCAGGGAAAAGATCAATGCCGCACCGAACAGGAAATTCTCGGCGGTCCCGAGTTCATTCCACAACAGTCCAGGTTTGGTCGCCAGATTTAAGAGGATCTCGTTTGTCGTTGCGCCGAACTTGGAAAAATACTTGGCATAATGGACTTCGTTTCCTGCTTTGAAGTAGGGAATTGCCACTTTCACAGACCAATACAGATAAGAGACTGCTGCCAGACTTAACAGAATTCCTGGCAAACTGTGCTTCAATCGTGTACCGACGGTCGCTTTGGTCCACAACGCCTTCGCAGCCATCCAGATCCCCAAGGGGGCGATGATCAAGGCATAATCTTCTTTGACCAACAGCGCGGCAATTAGCCAGAATCCGAACGACAGCCACTTACGACCGTCCAGTGCATTCAAGGCGGCCAACAGAAGCGGGATACCGAAGGCTTCAGGGCGAAACGTTTTGAAATCGATGCTGATGTCCAGCCGCTGCATCGGCACGTAAAGCAGATAGGCTCCGGCCAGGCAAATCGCCTTCCACCGCGACTGAGTCTGCCGTGCCGCCAGGTGATAAACGGGGATCGCTCCCAATGCCAGACTGAGTGATTCACACCACTCGAGCATGATATGTGATTGCCAGATCGCATAGACGGGAATCAACCCCAGGTGAATCACCTGAATATGCTCACCCAGAAACAGTCCCTTGTCGATGAAGCTGCGAAAGCCTTTGCCGTGCAAGAGATTCCACAGGTGCTCTTCGTACATGGCCGAATCGCCATGCGGCACAAGCAAATTGTTGTAAAGCAGTGTGTTGAGGGTCCCGAACACGACTGTGTACAGAAATACCAGGAACCAGATCGACCAGGGAGTGCGCGCGCATTCTGGTACTGTCGTAATGCTTGGCGCTTGCCAGCGAACGCAGAGACATACAAATGTCGTCATCCAACCCGCAGAAGCGAAGGATAGCCACAGTTCAGGAAAGTGGGTGAAAACTGCGGTAGCAGTGTTCCATCCACAGAGTGTCACGATGAATCGCCACATGGTCCAACTGCCTGCCAGCAACCACCAGGTAGAACTGTAACTACCCCACAACAACAGGCTTTGGAAAAAGGAACGCCGCATCCGTTTCGCGAGAATCACGGCACCGGCGATCCACCACAGCAGTGTGAACACGATTTGACTGCCCAGGACATGTTCGAACGGAACATGAGCGGAAAACCCGGTTCGATCGGCAGTGGCCAGACGACCACCAAGCTGCCGGATCAACCAACGCCGGCCTGACTCACAATCAAAGTTCGCCGCCAGGAGAGACTCGCTCAGCCATTCATGCCAGCAAATGGCCATCAACCAGCAGCCCAGGGCCAGCAAGATGATTGTCATCGTCCAGCCCAAAAGTGGCTGCGGAGGTGTCGATGGGGAGTTTGGCTGAGTCATAAAATACTCGCGTCACAACGGAACTTTTACCGAGCACGGTTAAGAATGAGACGTTTGATCGCGGGAATAAGTATTTGCGCAGCAATAAGTGCCGTAAGATGGGCACTCTTGCCCGTCGATGACCTGAAAGGCCGTAGGCAACTTCAGACAGTTATTGATGCGGCGATCCCTAAGTATTGAAAAAATCTCATTCGTGGCCGGGAACAGTATCACTCTGACCTTGCTCGTTTCCCTTCACTCCTAACCCTTCGTTCCAATCAAACACTACCAAAGCGAAGAGAGTAATGACAGGTTCTATAGACGCTTTTTCACCGGACCCTCCGCCAACCCGCTTGCCGGGGTGGTTCCCGCGCTTGTGCATTACCGTTGGTTTTTAGAAAAGCGTAGTGCAGAAGCGCTGGGACCACCGGGGGCAAGCTCAGATGGCGGTGGATCGCGGAATAGTCTGCGTAATATTCACGTCATTTCCACCTGAAATGTCAAATTCGAGATTTCCAATTTCAGAGGAACTCAGAA
>JAQGHT010000072.1 GCA_028291565.1 Planctomycetaceae bacterium
GTGGCAATTCTGTGGTTCCGAAAGTGGCCGTGGGTGATCGTGGCGAATTCTTCTTCATGATATCGCCGTCATTGTCGTTGGTCACATGCCGTAAACCCAAATCATGACCAATTTCATGGGCGATTGTCACTGTCAACCGTTGGATAATTGTGGCGGGGGTTTCTGCCGCATAGGACGTAGCGAATTCTTGGGAGAAAATCGATGCCTGATCGTTTCGATTCAGGTTGCCAATGTCCACCGAGGTCCCTTTGCCGTATAAAGTCGACCCATCTATTCCCAAATAATGCAGCACCGTTGTCGTCGTGCCGCCGAACTGGAAAATGTCGAGTGGATTGAGCATTGTCACTTGGGATGTGTCGCTTCCGCCAATCAACACATGCATGTAGTCGCCACTTGTCGGCTGTGAGGTCACGAAGCTGATGTCGTATTGCGAATAGAGTGCTTTGACCCCGTCGACCAATTGCGAGATCACGTCAGCGGTCGGGGCAGTCGAATTGACATCGCTGGCTGCAAAGGGGGCTTGCGTCAGAATCGTTGCAGCCCCCGCTTGATTCAATAGACTTCCGCCTCCGAAATCGAGATACACGACTTGTGGATCTTCGAAGCGGAAATTGTCCAGCAACACGGCCGAATCATAAATCCCGTCTCCAACGTCACCGACCGACAGCACGACGTTTAGCGTCGTTGTGCCCTGTGGAACCGAATACGTTCCCGTGAGTTGCGAAGTTCGGCCGTCAAAGAATGTGCCAGTTGCGGGTGCCCCTGTAAAAAAGACGTTGTTAACGCTGATCGGGTCTCCAAATTCATCCAAAGCGACATTCGTGCCGTTCACTGTTGCGGTGAAGAAATCGTTGAAGTCGCTCCCCACATATTCTGGATATTCTTCCGACAAGAACATAAAGTCGAATTTGAAGTTCTGCGCCACAGCACTCAGCGGAACGTTGATGGAAAATGAGACCGTCGCCGTATCACCATCTGCCCCTTCAGCTCCCAAGTCGGTTCCCTGACTGCCAGATGTGTTCGCCACAGTGTCAACCTGCGATGCCACCCCAGTACTCATCATCAGGAAATCTGAATCCCGACCAGACGGAAAGCCCAGAAGTCCGCCAGTCGTCGCCAAGTTTCGCACCTGAACCGCCTCGGGATCACCTGTGTAACTTACGGTGACATCAGTCGGCAAATCGAGCGCATCACGAATCTCGGTGGGCGTGGCGCTCAGCAGGATACGATCTTCCAGTACTTCGAGTCTGATCCAGCCATTCTTGTGATTCCTGTTTCGCAAACGGCGTTTCGTCCCGAGAGTTCGACGGCACCAAATGTCAAGAAACGAGAATGCGGAAGACGTCATCATGGCTGGCCCTGTGGTAAAACAAAATAACGAAACCGAAGGATTCACCACACTTTGACTGCCTAGTCTGCCTAAGTCAACACAAATTGCCGCTTATATCCCTTTTTTCGGAATTCGAGAATTATCCAGCAATTCCTGACAATTTGTCACACCTGCCTGCACTGATAGCATCATGTCACATGACGACAGGATTGTAGCGAAAACTATCTTCGGATAGAATTCTGCCGATTGATACGCCGCGAAGAGTGCTTGTCTGATGCTGCCGAATTCCATTCTTCATTCCCTATCGAAAGCGAAATCGATACGGACGCGGCTGCGAATGAAAGGTTTCAGGTGCCCTCATGATGGTTCGAATTCGCCGCCCTGGCTTTACGTTGATTGAACTTTTGGTAGTGATCGCCATCATTGCAGTGCTGATCGCTTTGTTGCTACCCGCGGTTCAGCAGGCTCGGGAAGCGGCACGACGATCTCAGTGTAAGAATAACCTCAAACAAGTTGGGGTCGCGCTACACAATTACCACGAAGCCGCCAGCACATTGCCTCCGGGACGGATCGTCAACCCCATTGATGGCAACGGCCATTGTTTCTCGGCTTACGCACATCTGTTGCCGTACCTGGATCAAGCGCCGTTATACAGCCAAATCAAT
Organism: Planctomycetaceae bacterium; assembly: GCA_028291565.1. Lineage (GTDB taxonomy): Bacteria > Planctomycetota > Planctomycetia > Planctomycetales > Planctomycetaceae > JAKFVC01. Next base: position 1,996 of record JAQGHT010000072.1, read on the forward strand.
TTCGGCGCGAATCCAGATGATACGGCGGGGCCTGATGCGGCCGCCTTGGCGGTCAGTCTGCAAGTACTGCTATGTCCGAGCGATCCTTTCGTGATCATGCAGGCGGGCTGTGGCATCCACAATTATCCATTAAATACGGGGACTACGTATCCCGTCTCGGTCAACAATCCAACCCGGACGGCAATCACCGGGCCATTCTATGAGAACTCAAACGTCAGGTTCAAAGATTTTACCGATGGTCTGTCTCAGACCGTTTGTGTGAGCGAGACGGTGAAATCCGATCCGAGCGGCCCGACAAAATGGGATGGGACCAGTCAGACGAATGGCTTTGTGCTGACATCTGGCAATGATAATGGCTTTGTGGGTCCCGAATTGACGAACTACGCTGCACAATGCTTTGGCAGCGGACTGGTGCTACAGCAAACTCGCGGCAGCAAGTGGATCTACGGAGCGCCTGGCCACTCGATGTACAATCACATCCGACCTCCGAACGACACGGCTGGTCCTGACTGCCGGGGCGGTATTCCGCACAGCGTGAAAACTGTCGCATTGTGGAACGTGTTGTCGCACAATGTGACGGCTCACAGTCGCCATACGGGTGGCGTGCATTCACTGTTCGGCGACGGGCACATTCAGTTCATCAGCAGCAATATTAATCTCGCGACCTGGCAGGGACTGGGGAGTCGGAATGGCTGCGAGGTTGTCGGCGATTTCTAAAAAACAGGACGCGATTCGCTGAATCCCCACTCATTCTACGAAAAGAGCCAGGTGCCATTGTGTTTCGCCGCTTGTTGGTAATCACGATCTTGCTTGTGATGCTCTCGGGATGTTCCGAATCAAAAGTCGAAGCACGAGCAGTGGTCGTTCCCGCGAGTGGAATACTCACACAAAAAGGACAGCCGATCGTGGGAGCCCAGTTGACGTTTGTCGGCGATGAAAATTCCGAACCCGGAGTCGCGCTCACCGACGCCAAGGGTAAGTTCAAATGCATGACGAACGATTCGAGCGAGGGGATCAGGCCTGGAGAATACGTCGTGCTGGTGTCTCTTCCTGGCGGCAGAATTCATAGCCGGTATGCGGCGGCGGAGACGTCACCGCTCCAGGTGAGTGTGGTCGAAGAAGGCGGAAACCAATTCACGTTGCAACTGGATGATTAATAACTTCCGCAAAATCTGACCTGGAAATGGCCTATGGGGTCGGGACCTCCTGGCAGCCTTGACGCGACACGAGCGGAGTCAACAGAATCAATAAATCATGCTGGCTTCTGAATCACTTCCGAATCGACTCAAGCAGTTGCGGCAAGAACGTGGCTGGTCCCAGGCTGATCTCGCCCAGGAGGCGGGCATTTCCCGACCTGCGGTGAGTTCCATCGAAAACCATCGACTGATTCCATCGGTGGCCGCAGCCATGTCCCTCGCGCGTGCCTTGCGATGTCCTGTCGAAGAACTCTTTGGACAAGCGGCCGATCGTGCGGAATCCGGGCCCGTCTGGGCTTGGCCGGCGGAACCCACTGAGCTTGAAGCGGGTCGCTACTGGCACGCCAAAGTGGGAAAACGGACGCTGCTCTACCCGGTCGAAATGACTCCTTCAGGTGTCTTGGAACACGATGGAATTTGTCGCGGGGGCGCGCTTGAAAGCCGCAGCCGTTTTTCTGCTGAGCAAACCCTGGTCGTCGCGTGCTGCGATCCAGCGGCAGGTTTGCTGGCGTCAGAAATTGAGCGGCTGACCGGATTGCGAGTCATCATTTTACCGCGTTCCAGCCAGCAGGCGATTACGTTGTTGGGTGCTGGACTGGTGCATGTCGCGGGGATTCATTTCGCCACAACTGAATCTCCCGATGAAAACCGAAAGGCTGTTCGCGAGCGCATTGACGGCAGTTTTTCCTTATTACGAGTCGCCCGCTGGCAGGAAGGTCTGGCGCTCTCCCGAAATGTGGCAGTCCATTCAATCAGTGAGGCTCTGGCAGCAAAACTGCGTTGGGTCGGACGCCAGGCTGGTTCTGGAGCACGGAATTGTCAGGACGAATTGCTGGAAAATCGGCCTGCACCGAAAAACCTGGCCAAAGACCACCGGGGGGTGGGAGAGGCGATACGGTCGGGTTGGGCCGAGGCTGGGATCTGCGTTCGCCTGGCAAGTGAAGAGGCGGGTTTGCGATTCATTTCCATTCGTGAAGAAATCTACGAACTCTGTTTTGCAACGGAATTTGAAGATGATCCCCGTATCCGTGCATTAAAGAATGCAATTCGCGCCAAATCTTATTCCAAGCTGCTTGCCGACCTACCGGGATACGATTCCGCCGAATGTGGCGAACTTCAGAGAGTTGGCTGAGCTGAAACTTGGCGAATGACTGGCATCAGTCCGGATAGTAAACCCGGGATTATTCTTCTTGCGAGAGCGGCTGTCACGTCCGCGATATTTGATAATCGTTCGAAATGTGACATTTTATACTGTTCGCGGCCACAAATGAGCCTTTTTCAATGTGTATCCCCGCGATCAAACGTCTCATTCTGAACCGTGCGCAGTATAATGTGACCTGTTAACTGCGCGAGCGATCCGGATTCGACGATCGGGACTTTGCGACAATCGGTCACTCCGGCGAAATCCAACAGTGCCGTAAGCACCGTCTTTAAAAACCATTGAGCTTACGCTCCACGCTCGCCAGGAATGATCTACCCTTTACGAATCACTTCCCTTCAGCCTACGATGCGTTCAGAAGACTGACCCGTCAGCGGCTTGATTCACGTCCGTTTGTTTTACGTATCCCAGGACGTAGTATTGCCTTACGATCCAAAGCAATTCTCGCGTGAAGTCCGGTCGATAATAGAAGGCTGAAGCGTCATTCTTTGTGCGGATGGAATGAACCGTTTGCTTGGGCGAATTGTTTGCTCAGAGTGTTCCAGAACTGTCCGTACGTATTTTCAGTGAAGCGTGAGACGAATTTCATGTTCAATGTGTTGTGTCGGGACGATTTGTCGGCTGCCGGAATCAAGATGCTGCAGGAGACGGCGGGCATCAATGTCGTCGTGAATAATGACAAAAAGCTGTCGGTGGAAGCATTGCGGGAACTGCTGTCCCAAATGGACGGTGTCATCATTCGTTCGGGAACGACGATGACGCCAGAATTACTCAAAGATCAGCCGCGGCTTAAGGTTGTGGTGCGAGCGGGCGTCGGGGTCGACAACATCGACAAGGAAGCGGCGACCCGCGAAGGCATCGTCGTGATGAATACGCCGGCCGGCAACACGACCAGCACGGCAGAACATTCTATTGCCATGATGATGGCCTTGTCGCGTTTCATCGCACCAGCGGATGCCAGCATGAAAGCCGGCAAATGGGACAAGAAGAGCTTTGTCGGTTCGCAACTGGCCGGCAAGACCCTCGCGGTGGTCGGTTTGGGCCGCATCGGCATGTCTGTCGCCCGCAAGGCCATTGGCCTGGAAATGAAGGTGATTGGTTACGATCCCTTCTGGTCGGTCGAAAAAGCCGCCGAACAAGGTGTCACGTTGTATCGAGAAGTTGATGACCAGCTGACACTCTGCGACTACCTGACCGTGCATACTCCTGGTGGCTCGGAAACCAAGAGTTTGATTGACGCCGACCGCATCGCCAAGATGAAGCCGGGTGTGCGACTGATCAACTGTGCTCGTGGTGGAATTATCAACGAAGAGGCTCTGGCGAACGCCCTGGAGTCGGGTCATGTTGCGGGCGCAGCATTGGATGTCTTCGAAACGGAGCCGCTCCCTGCTGATTCCCGTCTGTTGAAGATTAAAAACCTGCTGACCACACCGCATCTGGGAGCTTCCACCGAAGAAGCTCAGGAATCGGTCGCGATCGAAGCGGCGGAAATCATTACCGGTTTCCTGATTCGAAATGAGATTCGGCACGCGGTCAACATGGCGCCGATCAGTGCATCCGAAATGGCGGATATGCACGCGTATCTGGATTTAGGACGTCGTTTGGGTCTGCTATTGGCTCAACAGAATAAGTCGGGCAACGTGAAATCGGCCGTCATTAACTACCGCGGCGAAGCGGCGGCGAAGAAGACGAAGCTGATCACGAATGCCTTCGCCTGCGGGTTGCTGGAAGGGGCGATGGACGAGGCAGTCAATATTGTCAACGCCGAGATGCTGGCCCGCGAACGCGGCATTGAGATCACGGAAACGTCTTCCAAAGAGACGTCAGATTTCTCGACTGTGGTGCAAGCTGTGGTCCAGACAGATCAGGGTGAACTCACCGCTTCGGGGACGATTTTCGGTAAGAAGTTCCTGCGGCTGGTCCGATTGGGCCAATTCTCGATCGACGCGTACCTGGATGGTCAGATGTTGATTTACCGCCACCGCGATATGCCGGGCCTGATTGGCTATATTGGCGGAATCTGCGGCCGGCACCAGGTGAATATCGCGCACATGGCCCTGGGACGGCTGAAGGATTGTCCCGGCGGCGATTCCGTTGCGATCTTAAATCTCGATACCGAGCCCTCCCAGGAAGTGCTCGACGAGATCAAAAAACATCCAGAAGTGACCGGTGTCGAACTCGTTAAGCTACCGAAGGCCGGCACGCCTTTGCCTTGGTTGGGGGCGAAGTAGTCAAACATCCATAACATATACTCCTGTAGGCGGTTGCGCGATGAATTGACATAGCCGTCATTGGTCCTACAATGAAGGTTTTGCCGCGAAATCCCATTCCAGATTGGATCAACGGTAAAAATCGATCTGCTCCTGAAAATCAGGAAGCCGCTCGGCCAGTGCTCAGGGAGTGAGTCCCAAGCCCCAACGGCCGAACACTGAGGAGACAAGAGTGAGCGACGCGTATCAAAAGGCTGCGATTCTAGTCGAGGCCTTGGGCTGGATCCGTCAATTCCGGGACCGCTTGGTGGTCATCAAGCTGGGGGGCAGCGCGCTTGAGGACGAGGCAACCGTCCGAAGATTGCTGAATGACGTCATCTTTATGGAAGCCGTCGGCATGCACCCGGTGCTGATTCACGGCGGCGGAAAATCCATCAATGCCGCCATGAAATCCGCCGGCATTGAGCCACGCTGGGTGCAAGGCCGGCGTTATACCGATGAAGAAACCCTGGAGATTGTCTCAAAGGTCCTGGCTGGTGAAATCTGCGTTTCACTCTGCCAGGTCATCCGCAGTCTCGAAGGCCGGGCCATGCCGCTCAGCTATCTCACTTGCAATTGCCTGCTCGGCGAAAGGTTGATGCTGCCCGATGAAAACGGGCCTGACATCGACCTGGGCTTCGTGGGACAAGTTACCGGGATCGATGCCGCGCTGATTCGCCAAACCTGCGAAGCCGGAATTATCCCGGTCATTCCTTCAATCGCCCTCGACAAGAACGGCCAGAAATACAATGTGAATGCCGACACGGCAGCCGCCGCGATTGCTCGTTTTCTGGGTGCGGAGAAGCTGATTTTTCTCAGCGATGTCCCTGGTATTTTCCGCGACCGCCACGATCCGGCAACGTTGATTCGCAATCTGACAACACAACAATGCCGGGAATTGATTGCCGACGGAACAATTGATAGCGGAATGATTCCCAAAGTCGAAGCCGCGACCGAAGCGTTGGAAGCAGGAGTGAAGAAGGTTCACATCATCGATGGCCGCGAACCCCATTCGCTGCTGCTGGAAATCTATTCCGACACGGGGATCGGAACGGAAATTGTCGCTTAAAAAACAAGTTTGCAACACATAAGCCGACCGACATCGGATCAAATGACTTTAAATCAGCGTATCGATCTTCCGAACCCCGTTTCATGATCTTGTGTCCGTTTCGCTTTAACCTTTCACCACATTCATGCCCTCAGGAGTCTCCGCCGTGCATCCCGCCGCGACCGAATCGAGCTTGCAAACCATTGAACGGTTTCAGCAGTTCGTGATCCCCAACTACACCCGCTATCCCATTAGCCTGGTGCACGGAGAGGGATCGTATGTCTGGGATGCCGAGGGGAAACGCTATCTGGATCTGTTTCCCGGATGGGGCTGCAATATCCTGGGTCACTCGCCGCCGCGGGTTGTTAAAGCCATTCAGGAGCAAGCTGCGCACCTGATTCACATTCCGAACACGTGGTACACGGAAGCTCAAGGAAAATTCGCCGAGGCGTTGTGCACCCGGTCGTTTGGAAAGGCATTTTTCTGTAACAGCGGCGCCGAAGCCAACGAAGCAGCCATCAAACTCGCGCGTTTGCACTTCCGGGGCGAACGCTTCCAGATCATCACGTTCGCGAATGGTTTTCACGGACGAACTTTCGCCACGGTCACCGCGACAGCCCAGCCTAAGTATCATGCAGGTTTGGGACCGATGATGCCTGGATTCACGTATTGTCCGCACAATGATCTCGACGCACTGAAAGCGCTGGTCAATGATCAGACATGCGCGATCATGATCGAACCGATTCAGGGTGAAGGCGGGATTAATATCCCGGGCGACAAGTATTTCGCGGAAATGCGTGCCCTGGCCGATAAATATGGGGCGTTGCTGATTTTCGATGAAGTGCAGACCTGCATGGGGCGGACGGGGACCTGGTTCGGTTACCAGCAATGGAACGTACAGCCTGATATCATGACGATGGCCAAGGGCGTCGCCGGTGGTGTCGCGTGTGGCGTCATGGTGTCGAAGAATGAACTCGCTCCAGACTTGCGTCCAGGCATGCACGCCAGTACGTTTGGTGGAAATCCTCTGGCGATGGCCGCGGGGATTGCCACTGTCGAAACCATTGAACAGGATGGTTTATTAAAACGTTGTCAGGAGAATTCAGGACGCTTCCGAGAGCAATTGACGAAACTGGCGGCCGAATTGCCGATCATCAAAGAACTGCGGATTCGCGGGATGATGATTGGCATCGACCTGAAGATCAGTGGAACTCCAGCCGTGGCCAAATGCATGGAACGAGGCGTGCTCATCAATTGCACTCATGATACCGTCATTCGTTTATTGCCGGCGTTGAATATTACCAGCGAACAGGTTGATGAAGCCTGTCAGGTGCTTGGTGCGGTTTTGAAAGAAATGTAACACTTTTGACGAGGACACTCGCGGCTGGCTAGAAAAACTCTGCAGGAGCCGTGCAAACGCCGTGGCCCCACCGGGACACCAGCCCGGTGGCGAAAGAAGTCTGGATGCGACGCAGCGAGACCCCTCAGATTTGAAATTGTCACCACGTTTCAACGGAAGCGTGGCCTTACTTCCGTAACTGCACCAGATTAGCCACATGGTTTCCGTGTGGCTTGGACAGGAACCGGCTCATGAAGCACTTTGATAGTTTGCTCCGCATTACGACTCAGGAAATTCAAGATATCCTGCAGACCGCCCAAGACCTGAAGGTGGGCCTCAAAAAGGGAAACCGCCCAACTTTATTGGCGGGCCATACCCTGATCTTGCTCTTCGAAAAACCTTCATTGCGCACGCGAATCAGTTTTGAGACTGCGATTGCGCAACTGGGCGGCAGTAGCCTCTTTCTGTCCGCCGCTGATGCAGGCCTGCACGGTCGCGAATCACTGCCGGACGTGGCTCGAGTCCTGAGTTCTTACAGCGATTTCATCGTCATTCGCGCATTTTCGCAGACATTGATCGAAGAAATGACGAAATACTCGCGGTGCCCGATAATTAATGGCCTGTCGGACCGTAGTCATCCGTGTCAGGCCCTGGCCGACATTTTCACAATTCAAGAGTCCTTTGGAGACTTGAAACGCCGAATCGCATTCGTCGGAGACGGCAATAATGTCGCGCGCTCTCTGGCCGTGGCTGCGGCGCATATGAATATCCCGTTTGTCATGTCGGCACCAGCAGGCTTTGAGTTTCACTCGCAGTTCCTGAAACGACTGCATGAACAGTTTCCGAATTTCCAGATCACCCAGGAGCCTGACCCGCGAAAAGCGGTGGCCGCCGCGGACATCATTTATACCGATGTCTGGGTCAGCATGGGTCAAGAAGCGGAAACTGAGAAACGTAAGTCCATTTTCGCCCCGTATCAAGTCAATGAAAAGTTGTTGGCGGCAGCACCGGGCCATGTGAAATTCATGCACTGCCTGCCGGCGCGTCGAGGACTCGAAGTCACAGACGGTGTGATGGATGGTGAACACAGCATTGCTTTTGAGCAAGCCGAAAATCGTCTGCACCTGTCGAAGGGGATTTTGGCGTGGCTGGCAAATAAGACGGCGATGTAGCGTGACGAAGGATTCCCCGTTTCCTTTTTACCGCGCACGGTCAAGAACGAGACGTTTGATCGCGGGGACAGGTATTGAAAAAGACTCATTCGTGGCCGCGAACAGTATAAAGGTCCTTCTTGCCAATGCAGATTTTGTTGACTAATGACGACGGCATTTATGCTCCGGGGCTGTCGGCCATGTACGCAGAGCTGATCAAACTCGGGAACGTCGAAGTTGCTGCTCCCGCCGCGAATCAAAGCGGTGTGGGGCACTCCATTACCTATCTTGAACCGCTGATAGTCCAGGAGGTTTTTCAGGCAGGAAGGCATTACGGATGGGAAATCGCAGGCAGCCCCGCTGATTGCGTGAAGCTGGCGATGCTTGAATTGTGTCAGACGCCGCCAGATTTGATTGTCAGCGGCATCAACAGCGGCGCGAATGCGGGAATTAATGTGCTTTATTCCGGCACAGTCGCAGCGGCGATCGAAGGCGCATTTTTCGGAGTGATGTC
>JAQGHT010000086.1 GCA_028291565.1 Planctomycetaceae bacterium
GCGGATGTTAAGAAGTCACTCAGCTATGGATATGGTGTCCGAGTTGCTTTTCGTGGCCACGATTCGCATGGCTTGAAAATGGGGCCGGACGGACGCATCTATTTCAGCATTGGCGACCGCGGTTACAACGTTCAGTCCGACGGAAAGACCCTGGCCCATCCGGAATGTGGCGCGGTCTTTCGCTGCAATCCCGATGGCTCAAAACTCGAAGTCGTGGCGACCGGATTACGCAATCCCCAGGAACTGGCGTTCGATCAGTTCGGTAATTTGTTCACAGGTGATAATAACTCGGACAGTGGTGACAAGGCGCGCTGGACTTTTATCCCCGAAGGGGCTGACATCGGCTGGCGCATGTATTATCAGTACCTGAACGATCGTGGCCCCTGGAATCGTGAAAAGATGTGGCATCCGCCCCATGAAGGCCAGCCCGCTCACATCGTCCCCTGTATCACCAATCTGGCGGATGGCCCGTCGGGACTGGTTTACTATCCCGGACTCGGTCTCGACGATCGGTACCAGGACCATTTCTTTCTGGCTGATTTTCGAGGCGGCGCCGCGAACAGCGGTATTCGTAGTTTTTCGCAAAAGCCGAAAGGGGCCTCGTTCGAAGTTGTCGACTCCCACGAATTCCTCTGGCAGATTCTCGCCACCGACGTCGATTTTGGGTTCGATGGCGGAATGTTCGTTTCCGATTGGGTCGACGGTTGGAACGGCGCTGGCAAGGGACGAATCTATCGCTTTGAGAACACAGAAAAAGCGAAGGATCCTCGGATCGCGGAAGTCAAACGGTTAATGGCCGAGGGCTTCGTGAAGCGGTCACCCGAAGAATTGGCCAAGCTTTTGGGGCACGCAGATTCCCGGGTACGGCAGGAAGCTCAATTTGCGCTGGCAGACAAAGAAACTGCAGCTCTGTCAGTGTTCGAAGGCATTGCCACTCAACCGGGGCCGCTCCTGGCCCGAGTCCATGCGATCTGGGGCCTGGGGCAACTTGGCCGAGTCCAACCAGAACTCCTCAAATCGGTGATCCCATTACTGAAAGACGAACAGCTCGAAATCCGGGCTCAAGCTGCCAGAGTGTTGGGGGAAGGCAAAGTCCCCGGTGCTCTCAATGAGCTGATTGCGGCTCTTAAGGACGAAAGCCCTCGAGTTCGCATGCTGGCGGCAATCAGCATTGGCCATTACACCGATCCTGCAGCCATCAAGCCACTGCTGAGTCTACTGGAAGAAAACAACAATCTTGATCAAACACTGCGACATGCCGGAGTGATGGGTTTGCTGGGGTCGGCGGCCAGTGATGTGGCCCATTTGCAGACTGCAATGCGGGACGGCTCACCAGCAGTCCGCCTCGGTGCGCTGTTGGTACTGCGCAGACTGGCCAGTCCAGAAGTCGCCAAGTTCTTGAATGACGCAGATCCGTTTCTCGTCGATGAAGCCGCACGGGCGATTCACGACACACCCATCGACGCCGCCTTCGGTGATTTGGCGAAACTGGCATCAAGGACCCAACTCAATGATGAGACATGGCGCCGCGTAATCAACGCCAACTTGCGATTGGGCACTGCGGAAAACGCGGCGGCCGTGGCCAGACTGGCCGCGCGTTCGGATCTCTCTGACACGATTCGCCAGGAAGCCCTGAAATCGCTCGGCGATTGGGCAGAACCAAACCCGAAAGATCGAGTCATCGGAGATTGGCGCCCATTACCCAAACGCAGCCCCGAGCTGGCTTCGGCCGCACTGATTCCGGCCTTGGGTGGGATTTTTTCAGGCTCCAATGCCGTCCGGCAAACAGGAACACAAGTCGCTGCCAAGCTGGGAGTCAAGCAGGTCGGCCCCGTCTTGATGGGTTTGCTGCAGGACTCCAAAGCACCAGCAGCAGTCCGCGCCGAGGCACTCAAAGCCCTGCACTCACTCAAGGACAAACAAGCCGCTGAAGCCACATTGATCGCACTCAATGACGAAGCCCCCATTCTGAAGGCGGCTGGCCAGAGATTACTCGCAAAACAAGATCCGTCGGCGGCTCTCAAGTTGTTTCGCCGGGCGATTCTCAATGGCAGTTTGATCGAACAGCAGTCAGCCTTTGCCGCCTTGCCCGAAATGAAGAGTCCGGAAGCGGACGAAGTCCTCGTCCAGCAGCTCAAGCGACTGAATGACGGTAAACTCGCCAAAGACGTGCAGTTGGATCTGCTCGAAGCCGCTCAACAGCGGGATTTCCCCAATATCAAAGCAGAACTGGCGAAGTTTGACGAACGTCGTCCGAAAGACAATCCATTGGGGGCTTACCTTGAGACATTAGAGGGCGGCGACGCGGACCGCGGCAGAACGATTTTCTTCGAGCGCTCTCAAGTGTCGTGTGTTCGTTGCCACAAGATCGGTGCAACAGGCGGTGAAGTCGGGCCCGACTTGACCAAAATCGGCGGCGAGAAAACTCGCGATTATCTGCTTGAAGCCATCGTCGATCCGAATCGGCAAATTGCCAAGGGCTTCGAAACCATCGTCATCGTGACGAAAGACGGCCGGTCGCAGGCGGGAATTGTGAAGCTGGAAGACGCCGACAAGGTCCAGATCCTGACTCCAGAAGCAAAACTGTTGACAATTCCCAAATCAGAAATCGACGAACGTGCAAACGGGAAATCGTCCATGCCGGAAGACGTCATCAAGAAGCTTACCAAGCAAGATTTGCGCGACCTTGTGGCCTTCCTGTCGGGTTTGAAGCCGGCGAAGTAGCTTGTCCGTTCGTCATTGAAAGTGGCGGCAAAACTTGCAGTATTGCAATCCGTTCTTGGTAAATATTGCAATTTGATCCTCGGAACAGTGGCCATAGCGTGTTAAACCATACCTGCGAAAAAGTCGTAACGCATTGTGGATAAGCATCTTGCAATAATCCGCAAGCGAAAGCTGCAGAATTATTAAAGTTTGGCACCGGGAATGCATTAATCCCTTTCGTGACCAGCAGATGGGGTTCTGCAGGACACACAATCTTCATGCTGTTGCGAACCGACGTTTCGGGGAGAGTTGCCAACGTCGTTCGCATGGGGGAGCGTGAAGGAAAAATGGAGACTTGGGGGTTTCCATCGATCACACGAGGCAGCGCTTGGTAGGGGCCAGCGCTGCCTTTTTTTGCGCCCAGAGCACCGGCCAATTCAAGCCCGCAGCGTGAACGAATGCATGCACGCGACTTGATATCCCATGTCGCGCGATACTCCGTTTCGCTTCAAGCGAACCAGAAGCTTGGTGACTGGCGAGGTGCCCTTCGTTTTTGGCTTGTATGAATTGTCCTTTCGCGGAATCAGAAATGTCAAAATGGGTATTGTGCCTGAACTTATTTAGCGTAGTCTTGCGCGAGATTGACTCAAATATCGATTCCGGTTCACATTTCTCATTGAAGGAATTCAGAACTCCCGTGCAAAACTGTTCTAAACGCTGAAAATCTGTTAGAGTTTTGCGGGACGGCGGACACCGAAGCAGTGATCTTAGAGATGAAAAGCATTCCCGCTTTCGTCGCGAGTCCTTTTGATCCCGTCCCAAGCTGCGTCTGTAAGAGGCTGCCAAAAAACCTGATTTTGTTGTAGGCGATGTCTCCGAGACTCGCAGTCGAAGAGGTTTGCCGTTCAGGCAAACTCTTCGACATACCAATTGTTTGGCACGTTTTAAGTGTGTCGTTATCCCGTTGCAAGGAGTGTCATGGCCATGGAGAATGTCTCTGCGGTGGCTCGTGACAGCAGATTGGGACCAAGTTGGTCTCTGTGCGTCATGGCTACCATTCTGGCGAGCCTCGGGTTTTCGTTGACCTCCTGGAGCGCCGATCCAGCGCGGTCTCGCGCCGCGGGTGTCCGCCCGCCGAGAACGGCACAACAGAATTCAAACGGAGAGGCAAACGCTCAGAACGCGCTGGCGGAGAAGGACGCTGCGGGCGAGCAAACCGCCAGCGTGTCAGCGGAAGAATTGGCCCGCCAACTCCCCAAGCACGTCCACCCCAAACACCCTCTTGTTCCGGCCCTGCAAATGGCATACAAGAGTCGAGACACGCTGAAAGAGGTCAGCGACTATACTGCCGTTTTCGTCAAGAAAGAATTGATCGGCCAGGGCTACATCACCCACTCGATGGACATGAAACTTCGAGAGCGTCCCTTCGGCGTTTATCTGCGGTTTCAAGACCCCAGCCCGGGACGTCAAGTGTTGTATCCAGCCGGAGTCAATAAGGCCCAGCTGCTGGTCCAGGAACCGGGGCTCAAAGGAGGCTTGATTGGCACGATTGCCTTGAGCCCGACCGCCCCGCTGGCAATGTCCGAAAATCGGCATCCCATCACCGAAATCGGCATTTCCAACATGCTCAATCGCATCATCCAACAGTGGGAGCTGGAAGCGGGATTCGCCGAAACCGATGTGAACTATTACCCGGAAGCGAAACTCGGTGCCCACCCCGTGCGCGTCATTCAAACGTCGCATCCTACTCGGCGAAACCAGTTTAAGTATCATGTGACGCGTCTGTTTCTGGACCAGGAAACGCTGTTCCCGGTACGCGTCGATCAATACGATTGGCCAGCTCAACCAGGTGGCAAGCCGGTCCAGGTCGAACTCTATATGTACAGCAGCGTGCGGACGAATGTGGGGGTCACCGATCGAGATTTCGATCCGCGGCAATATAACATGCGCTAATCTGCAGCGAGCCCTCCAGATTAGGACGAGTTCGCCCGAATTCCCTAAATTCAGTCTCGATTCTCGAAACGAACTTGCGATAATAGTGTTTGTAGAGGAGTGAATTGTCTTCGAGTCCGAATTCCGGTTTGAGCACCAACAAGGTCCGAGCAACATGAACGAGTCAGTCGCTGACAACTCGTCTTCGAATGCGAATTCGGCCACGGCACCTCCGGATTGGTTCTTGAAGCGTCGAGCTCGACAGGATGAATTGAGCCGAAAAAATGGGACTCAGGCTGTTTCGCTGCCTGGATCAACGACCGCCCCATCAATCATTACTGATGGGTCAAGCGGCCTCGACTCTGACGACGACGCGCTCGCAGAGGACAATTCGGATTTCGCGGAACTCAATCAGGTCCTGAAATCGGAACTCTCGGAATTTGAAGCCATTCTGGAGCAGGCCGCTCACGCTCATATTGATCCCGATACGAGCTCCGGGGATTTGGATCAGGCCGAAGTCGAAGCCGATCAGGCCGTTCCGGATCAATCTGCCCCTGATAAAACTGCTAGTAGAATAACAAGCGGTCAAGGCGATCAGGCTCAACCCAGACGCTTTGCCGCCAATGGTCAACCGACAGCTGCGGCCAGCGTCCGAGCGGCCCTCGCCAACCCTCGAGCTCAAGTCAATCCGCCTCAAGTTAATCCACGTCAACCAAATCAATCTCAGGCCGCCCCTCCCCAAGTTCATCCGACCCGACCGGCCTCCATCACCAAGCCCGCGCCGATCGCACCCGTCGTTTTTGATTCCCCGGACAAAATTGACACTTTCGCCCCGGCCGACTCGGAAAAAGACTCGGAAATCGAATTGGACGAGCCGGAATATTCTCAGGCTGAGACCGACACCGCATTCGAGTTTGATCTCGTCGTGACTCCGTCGCCACCTCGTGAGGTGCGACGAGCATCGCCGTCACTTTTGCCTTTGCCTGCAGTGATCGAATTCGGAGCAGCTCCGGAAGTGCCTGCGGCTGAGGACTTCGCTGGTGACGCGCCTGATTTCTCCGCTGCGGAAAATCTGTCGGCGGAAGATCTGTCGTCGGAAAATCTGTCGATCGTCGTACAGGCGAAACCGGTCAAAATCCCCGTCAAGGTGAAGCCCGAAAGGGAACAGGCACTGACGCCCCTCCAAGAATTCACCCAGCGCTGGTTTGGAACTGACGCCGTTGGAAGCTACGCGATTTCAGTGGTCCTGCATCTGTTCGTCGCCCTGCTGCTGTCCCTGATGGTCTTTCATAAGGAAATCCAGGAAGGCGCGCTCACGACACTGTTGGGACGAAATCCGGATGACGTCGAGACAGATCTGCTCGACGAGACGATTGTGACCGTCGACATGGCCGGTGGGCAATCTGGTGAAGTTAAGGAGATGGATCTGTTCAAGGCGAACAGCGTCGCGTCCCTTTCACCACTGTCGGCCTCAGGACTCGTTGACGGCTTGGATGCCAACACGTCCAAAGGTGGCGAAGGCGACGGTCACGGCAATGGAATCGGCGATGGCTTAAACGTCGGAGGCTTCCAGATGCCTGCCGCTGGCAAGGTCGTCAAGAAGGGCAGCTTCACGGTCTGGACGGTTCCACACGATCCCGCACCCGGGCAATCGTATAAAATCATTATCCAGGTCCAATACAAGAAGCCCGGTCAAAAACTATTGCAAACGGACATTACCGGCTTGGTTCGCGGAACGGACAAATTCGAACGAATCATTTCCGAAAAAACGACCACGATCATCCCTGAAGCCAATCAAGTCGTCCTCGAAATCCCAGGCGCCCTCGACAAAGTTCGAGACACAATCAGCGTGCATTCGACTTTGCTACGCGAGTCTCAACGCCTGATGATTGAATTCTGATTCCCGGCGAGCGGTGGGTGTAAACCCACTGGTCACAGCAAACCCAGTCGTTAGCGCAAACCCAGTCGTTAGCGCAAACCCAGTCGTTAGGGTCAACCCACTGGTCGTGGTCGCATCGCAGTCATTCGCCTGCTGGCACGCATGTCACGAGACCGATCGTCTTGCTCTCAGAAGCTTGGCAATCTCTTCCTGCCGCCCTCGTTCCCGAATTCTGATGATTACGCGTGCATTCCGCTTACGGATTGTTCATAATTAATCAGGGCGTTTCAGGAAACGCGTCGGCCGCTCCTGGATATCGTGACAGCCCAGGTTTCAATGGCCCAGCATTCGATGACCACAATAAGACGGAAATCGTCCGCCCTTTTCTCGCTTTCTTTCAATCACTCCGGAAGAACCCACCATGGCAGATCCGCTGAAGGTCGAGTGTCCACATTGTGGCGGCGCATTAAAGCTGAAGGATCGCTCGGCGGACGGCAAGAAAGTGCGCTGCCCGAAATGCCAGGAGCCATTCAAGGTTGAGCTGCCCGTCGAAGACGAAGAGCTCGACGACTTGGACAATCTCGACGACCTGGATGATATGGAAGCCTCTGACGACGGCTATGAAGACGAGGATGCCCCCCGCAAGAAATCCAAGGGAGACAAGTCGAAGGGTGGATCCCCCAAAAAGTCCAAGAAAAAGAAGTCCAAATCGGGCTCGGCCATGTTGCCGCTGATGATCGGCGGCATCGCCCTCGGCGGCGTCGCTGTAGTCGGCCTCATCGTCTTCGCAGCAATGAGCTTCTCAGGGGCACGCAACAAGATCAATCTAGCCTACTTGTTGCCCGAACATGATGGCATCGCGCGAATCAAGTTCGCCGACATGCTCAAAGCTCCACTCCTCGCAGATTTCGTCAATTCCCCGGAATTCAAGCAAATGGGCGGCGGTGGAGTGGGATCGGACCTGCAACCGTCGGACTTCGACACAATTACGATGGGCTTCAAAACCAAACCGGGCGGGGGGGCCGAGCCTGCCATGGGACCGGGAATGGGGCCAGGGATGGCACCTGGCATGGGAGCCGGTGGCGGCGGCATAATGGGCGGAGTTGTCGTCGTCATACGAACGAAAAAACCTTTTGATCTCAAGAAGGACGAAGAGCGCGGCACGGTCGTCGCTGCCACTCACAATGGAAAGAAGTATTACAAGGGAAAAATGCCGTTAATGCCCAGCATGTTCGGGGCGGACTCCTACACGTTAGTCACGGCCGATGAAGCCGACCTGAAACGGGTCTTGGATCAGGGGAGTTCCTCAAAACGACGCCCCGAATTCGATTTTATTGATCCGGAACATCAGATTCTGATCGCCGCCGTCCCCACTTCGCCAGACGCTTTCAAAATGCCTGAAGGCTTAATGAAAGCCTCAGCCGGCCCAACAGGATCCGGAGGTGGCGCTGCCCAGCAACTCCAGAAAAGTTTCAGCGAAACAGCTCAAGGAGTTTCGCTCGTCATCGACATCGGCGAAGGGATTGAAATCGCTGGCAAGTTAAACTGTAAGGACGAGGGCGGCGCAGGCGGCCTCAAGGGTCAGCTGGACCTGGTAATGGGCGAAGCGAAGACCCAGTTCGAAGCCGCGGTCAAATCAAATCCACTGGGCGGTGTCCCCGAAGTCAAAGAAATGGTCGACCTCGCACGGCAAACCCTTTCGAGCATTGCGTTCGGGCAGAACAAGAATGTCGTCGACCTTAAGCTTTCTGTTCCACCCACTTTGAAATCCATCGCGACCAAATTGAAGAACAACCCGCTCTTCGCCACGATGATGCAGGGAGCGATGGCTGGCGCCATGGGCGGGAGCGGTGGCATGGGAGGGATGGGGGCTGGAGGAATGCCTGGCCAACCACGGTTCGGTGCGCCAAACTCAATGGGTAACGGGCAACCCAATTTCGGTGCCAATCCGGGAAACATGCCCGGGGCATTTCCTGGCGGTACGCCAATGCCCGGGGCATTCCCCGGCGGTGGGCCAATGCCCAATGGTGCGTTCCCTGGTGGCGCCCCGATGCCGAACGGCGCGTTTCCCGGCGGAGTCCCCATGCCCGGAGTCAGTCCCATGCCCATGCCCGGAGTCAGTCCCATGCCCATGCCCGGTGTCAGTCCCATGCCCATGCCCGGTGGCCTGACACCTATGCCTAATGCGGCATTTCCCGGTGGCGTCCCCATGCCCGGAGTCAATCCGATGCCGGGTGGCATTCCGATGCCCGTCGCCCCGCCAAAAACGCAATAACGCGGATGGCTCTGGATTCGATTGCTGATTCCTCAGGAGGCTTGCACGATGTTCAATCCGCTCCAGTTGAACTGCCCCCAGTGTGGTGGTGTCCTGCAGGCGAAAGACAGCTCGGACCAGGGTAAAGTCGTC
>JAQGHT010000114.1 GCA_028291565.1 Planctomycetaceae bacterium
ATCTCGTCCCGCTTTTTCCGGGAAGAAAAACGGTGGATGCACGCCGAGAGGAGTATTGATGCACACCATGCGGCGAGGCACACTACCAGCCGTAGCGGCACGGGCGTGTTGGGGAACCAGTGCGTCGAAGAGAGGCAGCGCCATCGCCACGCCAGCGGAGCGAAGAAAAGTTCGACGATGAAGTTTCATGAGAAAGTCTCTTGTCGCAGGACATGTGGAACAAATGGTACTGATGTGTGTTTTACTTATTCTGAAATAGCTCGCTCTGCACAACCTCATGCACGAGGGACCGCATCCCATAATCCTTTGGACCGATCTTCGTGACAATCGCCTCCACGAAATCTCGATCAGACGCCTGCGGCGCTCGCCCTGTGGCGTAAGTAATCAGCTTCGAAGTCAGCGCCCTCGCCAACTGAGGCTTGTCCTGCAGGAGAATCTGTTTGAACTGGTCGACATTCTCGAACCGCTCACCGTTGGGCATAACATCGGACGGGTCGACCTTTAGATCGAGATAGAGTTTCCGGCCGTTAATCGTGAGTTCGTCGGCGTTCCGCCTCCAACTGGCGAAGCGATACTTCTCGCGCCAACCGCCGATGCAGTCGAAGCTTTCCAAAGCAAATCCCGGGGGATCGATTTTACGATGGCAAACGCCGCACGATTCAACCGAACGGTGCTTAGCCAACTGCTCTCGGATCGTCGTGGAGCCGCGAATATCAGGATCAATCGCCGCCACATTATCGGGGGGCGGCGCGGGAGGCGTCCCCAGGATGCGGTCGAGCACCCATGCCCCGCGCATAACCGGCGAGGTCGAGGTACCGTTGGACGTCACTTTCAGCACGCCAGCCATGGTCAAAACTCCGCCCCGATGACTTCCCGACGGCAACGGCGTCTTGTGAAACTCCCAGCCGTCCACACCGGGAATGCCGTAGTGTTTCGCCAGACGGCCATTGAGCATCAAGAACTCAGATGCCACGAAATTGGTCAAGCTCAGGTCGTGTTTGAGGATTTCGTCGAAAAATAACTCAGTCTCGCGGATCATCGACACCTTCAGCAGGTGATCAAATTCCGGGTACACAATTTGGCTGGGCTCCGTCGCGTCGATTTCACGCAACCCCAACCACTGGCCGACGAAGTTTTCCGTGAAGTCCGCCGCCTTGGGATGCTTGAGTAATCGCTCGACCTGCTGCCGAAGCACATCGGGCTGATTCAGTTGATGCTGCTCGGCAAGCGCGAACAGCTCGTCATCAGGCATGGTGCTCCAGAGGAAGTAGGATAGACGGCAAGCCAGCGCAAAATCGTCGAGTTTGCCCGGCCGTTCGTGGAGGAACAGGAACTCGGGCGAGATCAGCACTCCTTTCAACGCAGCCCGCACCGCCAACTCGAACGTATATCCTCCGTCCATTTTGGCGTCAACGATGGCTACGAACGGCGCGACGTCATCTTCGGTCACCGTCCGGCGAAATGCCCGGCGTGCGAACTTCCTGAGGATTCGCTCGGCATCGACGAGGGGCTGATCCGAAACGACTTCGACGCGTTCGCTGAAGTTGTAGGCCTTGAAATTCTTCTGCGCCAAGTCGCCAAAGATGCGGCGATGACTCTCCGGCGGCCAAGTCTCGTGCAGCGGCCCCTCAATCTCAACGTGCTGGATCGCCAGGCCTGGACCTTCCCACTTTTCACCGCCGGTCTGTTTCACCGTGTTCGCGCCGGCCAACCCGTAGGGAAGCATCGATATGGTGGTTCGCGGCTCCATGTGGCGGATGAATTCGTACACGGTCGGCTTGTTGGGTGGGGCGTCGAAGTAGTCGATCAGGCCGTTGTTTCCCGTCAGGGCCGATCCGGTTTGCGTCACGCGGAACGTGAGCGGCTTGTTGCCGGTCTGAAAACCGGACGCCGAAATGCGAAAGCGATATTTGCCGGCGTCCGACGGGTAAAACTCGGAGACCCAGACATTGTGCCATTCGGATGAGCAGAAGCACACCACTTCGCCGTCTTTCAGGAAGCGATAGACATCCTCGGTGGAAGACTTGACCGGGTGCATGTCCTTCATACTGTACTTCTTGGCGATCATCGGCGGCGGTTTTGGAGAGTTGACGATCGCCATGCTCAAAACCCTGTCAGCCGCTTCGAGATACTTCTCCATCAGGAACGACGACGTGTGATGCGCCGCACCGGCGTTGTCAAAACCATCGGCTGAGCTATCTTGCGGTAACTGCTCTTTCAAGTTGATCGTGATTCCCAGCAGATCGCGCACAGTGTTCTCGTACTCGACCCGGTTCAACCGGCGGAGGACCACGCGCCCTTGAGCAGCCCGAGCGGCGGCATCGGCAGCAGCCACCCGAGGTGACAACCAGTCGGTCAGCGCATGAACTTCCTTCTCCGTTGGACGCGGCTGCTCCTTGGGAGGCATTTCCCCAGCCTGGAGTCGCTCGACCACAGCAGACCAACGCTTGCGAGTGGCGGCATCCGCAAAATCCATCGTCAGGTTATCCAGCCCGAGATTCCCTTTGGGCTTGTCGCCGCGATGACAAGCCACGCAATGACGAGCCAATAGAGGACGGAATTGATCCTCGAATTGCTTGGCATCGGCCGCCCGCCCATTGTCAGGAAGCGGCTCTGCGACGGACACCAAACTTAATAGCAGCGTCAGTCCGAAACCGACCCCAACCCTGCCCCACGCGCGCCAACCGGGCATACCATTTCTCCTCCCCACCGACTTGCGACCTATTCAATACAAATCAACGGCCACTTGTGGATTGATTGTCGGCTATCAGGCCGAGCAACGCAAGTAAATCTATGCAATGAAGGCCCCGTCGCTCTTCCGGCATTATCCAGCTCGTGTCTCGTTTTCAATTCCCCGTTTCAGGCTTTCTCACCAACGTTTGGCAGGAGCAGACTGTCGCACCTCGAACTCTGATCCAGTGCCGGGACCGTTGCTGTAATCCTGCTTCGCGTGCAGCGACACGAACTCTGACTTGACCATGGAGGAGATTGCGAAGCATGTCATGATCGGCAAACCCACTTTGTATAAGTGGTGGCCGACCAAGGCGACCTTGGTTTTGGCAATGCTCAGGCGTCAAGACCACGAATGGGTAGGTTCATTGCTTTCGCAGCTCGTAATTCTCTGATTTTAATTTAAGCGACCGGTACGGTCTATTGGACGACTACGCTCATGCCACTGTCGGCCATTACGATCGCGCCGACACTGAAGCTGGCGTTGTCTGACGTGAGAAAGTCGACAACGTCTGCGATCTCCTCATGGAAATATCAATCCGTGTCGCAGGAATTTTCGGTTTACATTGCAACCACCCCCGCTTGAATCAAACCACCATAAACCGCGACATAACATAGCCTTGAGTCATTCGAATTCGTGAACTTGCCGGGAAAACAGATTTTTCGCCCAAGATTCTGTCCTGATCTCGCGTCATTCCTGATTACTCTTCTGTCGGGGTTATTGCCAAGTCACAGTCAAGATAGTCATTCCAGACTTTGATGAGTTGCCGCTGGCAATTGACGAGCGGCAAGTTGCCGCAATGCGACTGTCAATATCCCGTTTCAAATGACGTTTTTCGGCGGTCCCCCGCCACCAGTCTTACCCGCGTGGTTTAACAGCTTTTATGCGGCTTTCCATGAACGAAGAGTAGTGCTTAGGCCGTTGCACCACCCCGGCAAGCGGGGTGGCGGAGGATCAACGCATCGCATCCTAACCGTGCGCATTGATCGACTTCGGGATGCAACGGCCGCATCCAGGTGGAAAACACTGGTCCATGATTCCTGATGGTCGTTTTAACGTCTTCTCGTCCTCGCAATTCCTCTCTTGAAATCTGTTCACAATGAATCATTCTTTTGGACAAACACCAACAACTCAACTCCGATCGCTGGCTCAGCAGCTCTGGTCCTTGGGGACAACACGGACCAAAAAAGCCAAGAAGCGAGGAGCCCAACTGTGGACTCCAGAGGCCCTGGAAGAACGCGCATTGCTGACTGGTAACATTTCTGGCGTGGTGTTCAACGACCTCAATTCCAACGGGGTGGAAGATGTCGGAGACCCGGGTTTGGCAGGTTGGACGGTTTTTATTGATACGAATGCCGACGGGCACTTGACGCCTGGTGAGCCCGTCACGGCCACTGATACCAAGGGGAAATACACGATCCTTGGATTGACTGCCGGTGCACACCCCATTTTTGAAGTCCCGCAGGCCGGATTCAGTCCTACTCCTGGGTTCACAGACCACCAGACCGTGACAATTCGCGACAACCAGACGATTAAAACATCGTTCCCGAACGTCACAGCCGCAGTCACCACGGGACAGATTTCTGGTTCGGCCTTCATTGATGCCAATCTCGATGGGATCAAAGAAGCAGGCGAAAAAGGCCTGACCGGTTGGACTTTGTTCGTCGACACAAATCACGACGGCAACTTGTCGGCGGGCGAGCCAACAGCCATTTCGGACGCGGACGGCGGCTATACATTAACGGGCGTTCCGCAAGGCTCACAAACTGTCATTCAGATCCCGCAAGGCGGCTATGCGCCGATTGGCGCGGGATTGTTTCCATTGGGCAGCCCACTGAATCAACATGCAGTGACGGTCACTGCCGGTGGCACAGTGAAATCTGATTTCGCGGATACATTTTCGCCGGTCGGAACCATTCAAGGAACGGTCTGGAATGATGCCAATGGCGACGGCATTCATGAAGCGAGTGAAGCCCCGCTGGCGGGACGCACCGTTTATATTGACCTCGACAATAACGGAGTCCAGGACGCGACCGATCCGGCACGCATCACGGATGCCAATGGTGCTTACTCCTTTGCGAATATTCTTACCGGCACCTACCGCGTGGTCGAAGTCATCCCGACTGGCATGATTTCGGCGGACAATCGTGCGTCGACACTCTCTGTGGGAGTATTTCAAGGCGGAGTAACGCCGCTGGATTTCTATAATCTGACACCGACCGCCGGATCAGTCAGTGGCGTTCTGTGGAACGATCTGGATGGCAATGGGGTGCAGTCTGCCAGTGAGGCCCCTTTGCCTGGATGGCAGGTGTTTGTCGATCAAAATGGCAACGGCAGTCTGGATGCTGGTGAAGCGAACATGACCACAGACGCATCCGGGACCTATTCCTTCCCGGGACTGGCATATGGCAATGTCACGATTCGCGACGTTGTTCCAGCCACGTGGACGGCTACGAATCCCATAGCCGGCGCTAGCACGATTCATTTGTTGAATGGGGAAAACCGGACCGGGTTGAACTTCGGCAATCGCGAGCGGATTGGCACGATCCAGGGAACCGTGTGGAATGATGCCAATGGCGATCGAGTCCGCGGCGCATCAGAATCAGGTCTGGCCAATTGGACGGTCTTCCTGGACCTGAACAATGATGGTATCCAGGAAGACACCGAGCCATCAACGCTGACAGCCTCCAGTGGCAGTTACTCGCTGACACGCGTTCCAGTCGGAACTTACTCCGTGGTCGAAGTCATGCCTTCCGGATGGATCACATCCGAAGGGAAACCATCCACGATCAGCACCGCATTGAGCATTGGCAGCGTCAACGTTGTGGATTTCTACGACTTGACGCCCGTTCCAGGGACAATTTCCGGTACCGTCTGGAATGACACGAATTCCAATGGGTTCATGGATGCGGGAGAACCAGGGCTGGAAGGCTCACAAGTCTATGTGGACATCAACGGAAACGGCGTCTTGGATGCCACTGACCCGCAGGCCACGACTGACTCAACGGGAAGTTACACGATTTCGGGTGTGCCCTACGGAACAACGACCATTCACGAAGTCGTTCTTCCCGGGGACATTCCCACAAACCATCCGACCGGGGCGTTCTCGACATTTGTGCTCAACGGTGAAAACCGTGTTGGCGTCGATTTTGGGAATCATGAACCGTTGGATTTTTCTATCACCGGTACGGCATTCAGTGACACCAATAAGGATGGGATCCGCGATCCTGGTGAAACTGGGCTCAGCGGCATTACTGTGTTTCTGGACACAAATAATAATGGAATCCTGGATCCAGCCGAGCCATCGACCACGACGTCTGTCGACTTATTCTTCACTCCAGCGGTCAATGAAATCGGGACTTATTCGTTCACACATCTGGCTCGCGGAACGTATCATGTCATCGAAATTGTTCCCGCAGTATTAGAAGGAACGCCAGCTGCGATTCGCGAACAAACTGTCAGCGTCGGAACCACCAGCGCGTCGAATGTCGACTACGCGGACCAGTATCGCGCCAATGAAATCCATGGCGTCATCTTCGATGATACGAACGACAACCATATCCAGGACCCGCAAGAATACGCCCGCCCGGGAGTTTCGGTCTACATTGACTCGAATCGAAACGATGTCTATGACCCCGGCGAGCCAGAAACAGTATCGGGAGCCGATGGGACCTATTCCTTTGCGAATTTAACGCCTGGTGCGTACATCGTCCGCGAAGATCAAGGGGCGGCCGGACCCCACACCTATCCGATGACGGGTGGCGGAATCCTTTGGCCAACCGGTGTCAGCAATCCGTCGATCGGAAATGTCACACCGACCAGCATCACCACTTCGCTGGCTCAAGGTGAAACCTACAATCAGACGGTCACGTTGACCCTTCCGGGAACGGGCAGCGTCACCAATCTGGTCGATGTGTTCCTGCTGTTCGACGACACAGGCAGCTTCACTGCGAACAGCCCCATCGTACGGGCCGCGTTCCCAACGATCATCAGTACCCTGCAGGCCTCGCTGCCGGGTACCGATCTGGGTTTTGGTGTCGGTCGATTCGAAGAATATGGGAATTTCGCATCAGAGTTGCCAACCGGCCGGCCTTTCATTTTGAATCAGCCCATCGTGGCGGCGGGCACACCCGGATTCTCGACGTCCATTCAGGCCGCCCTGGATCGGACCGCTCCAGGTTATGGCGGCGATATCCCAGAGACCGATATCGAGGCTCTCTATCAGTTGGTCACCGGTCAAGGTTTCGATGGCAATAACAATGGATCGGACTCGGAAAGTGGTCCGGCCGGCTTGGCCTCCACGCAAGTCAGTCCCGGCAACAGCGGGGACGTTCCGGACTTTGCTTCGTTCACTCCGGATCCAGCCACTAATGTGCTTCCAGCGGCCGGCAATGTTGGCGGCGGTGGGTTTCGGCCCGGAGCACTCCCGATCGTGCTGCTGGCTACGGATACGGGATTTGCGTATCAACCCCAAGGTGAGACGACCATTACCGGCACAGGTGGCCTGACGTTGCCGCTGTCCCAATTGACTCAATCGTCCCGGCCAACGACTCCCTATAATTCGGGAGCGGGAATTCAACAGACAGTGACCGGGCTGAATGCGTTGGGAGCTCTGGTGATCGGCTTGGGAACGAACGCCCAAGCCACCATTGATCCACGACAGGACTTGGAAGCCCTGTCCGATCTCACAGGGGCCGTCAACCGATCCACGACGACCATTGCGAACGGAACGGCCGACCCGATCGCTCCTGGCGATCCAATGTACTTCCAGATAGGCGCGGGCTTCGGCTCGACGGTCGCGGACGGCGTGGTCAATGCGATTCAAAATGCGGTCACAAACGTGGCGATGGATATCACCGTTCGTGCTTCCGACCCTCGCGTGCAAATCATCAATCACACGGGAACTTTACTCGGCATTGGAGCCGGCCAGACGGCTTCATTCGACATCCAGTTCACGGGCGACGGTCGGCCAGAACGATTCGATCTGCAGTTTGTGCGTGCGGGAACGAATGTTGTGCTCGGTTCAATTCCCGTCGTATTGGGGACTCCGGTCGTGGGCGAAGGCTATGAATATGACGAACTAAACGACGGTGAAATCGATCATTCTTCTCATTTCGGCAACTATGTCGCAGACGCAGCACCGACGTATGTCGCTGGTGCAGACCAGACGGTCGCCGAAAATTCGAGTTCGCAATCCATTGCCTCCTGGGCCACCAGCATCAGTGCTGGACCGGCAACAGAGTCGAACCAGACTGTGGATTTCATCGCTTCAAACGATAATCCGGGGCTATTCAGCGTCCAACCAACAGTATCCCCCGACGGCACATTGACCTTTACTCCGGCTCCGAACGCCAGCGGCAGTGCCCTGGTCACGCTGCAATTGCATGACAACGGAGGAATCGGATTAAGCGGTGTCGATACCAGTGTTCCCCAGACCTTCTTGATCACTGTCACGCCGGTCGTGACAGTCAATCATGCTCCCGTAGCGACCGACGACAGCTACGCGGGTTCCGAGTCAACACCGCTGCTGATTTCCACAAACGGTGTTCTGGGCAATGACGTGGATCCCGATGGCGATGCATTGACGGCCCATGTGACTATTGCTCCGGCTCACGGGACGCTCACTCTGAACATTGACGGGACGTTTGCATATGCGCCGACTGCGGGATATGTCGGGACCGACAGTTTTACCTATGTCGCTAATGATGGAGCGCTCGACTCCAATGTGGCGACTGTGAACATCAACGTGGCCCCCGTTAACCATGCACCTGTCGCGACAGACGACAGTTTCACAACGCTTGAAGACACGTCGCTCAATGTTGGTCTGGCGGGTGTTCTCAGCAACGACGTCGATTTCGACGGTGATCCCCTCACGGTCAGAGTCGTCGGTGGACCGGCCCATGGCACTCTGACTCTGAACACGGATGGTTCCTTCCTCTATGTCCCCGATCTGAACTTCAATGGGACGGACAGCTTTACGTACCTCGCCAGCGACGGAACGTTAAATTCCAACGTCGCGACAGCGACGATCACGGTCACACCGGTGGACGACGCACCCGTTGCCGTGAACGATGTTTTCGCAGCGACGGAAGATACGCCATTGAACAGCGGCATCCCTGGCGTTTTACTGAATGACTCCGACGTCGATGGAGATGCCTTGAGCGTGGTTCAGGTTTCGGGGCCTGCTCACGGTACACTCAGTTTGAACGCCAATGGGTCATTCCTATATACGCCGGCCCTCAATTTCAACGGGACAGACAGCTTCACCTATCAGGCGAACGATGGTTCGCTGAATTCCAACATCGCCACGGTGACACTTGTCGTCGCGGCGGTGAATGACGCGCCGGTTGCTGTGAACGATGTTTTCGCCGCGACGGAAGACACGCCAATGAGTGTTGTACTGCGCGGTGTCATGGGGAATGATTCCGATGTGGACGGAGACACCCTAACGGCGATCCTGGTTTCAGCACCGGCACACGGAACATTATCACTGAGTGCCAACGGCTCCTTTGTCTACTCGCCAGCTTTGAACTTCAACGGAACCGATAGCTTCATTTACAAAGCCAATGACGGCGCGTTGAATTCCAATGTGGCGACCGTGACGATCACGGTGGCCGCGGTGAATGATGCTCCTGTGGCCGGAAATGATAGTTACTCAACCAACCAGAACGTCACCTTGAACGTTTCGGCGAAAGGCCTGTTGCTGAACGACACGGATGTGGATGGTGATCCGCTCGCAGCGGTTCTAGCGACAGGTCCAGCCCATGGAACTCTCGCGTTCAATTCCGATGGCTCATTCACTTACACTCCAGCTGCCGGGTTCAGCGGGGCGGATAGCTTTACCTACCGGGCGACGGATTCGATCGCTCAGTCGGGTGTGGCGACAGTCAGTTTGACTGTGGTTCCATTTGTTCCAGCGACCAAATTCTTCGTGGCCGATGCAGATCGTGGTGCCGCATTCCAATATGTCGCGGACGGAACGCCGATTAAGAATACCGTTCTCAATAAGTCGGACAGCAAACCGCGTGGAATCGCGTCCAACAGCACCGGCACAGTTCAATGGGTAATCGACAGCAGCGGAGCGGTTTTTGTTTACGATAACTCCGCCAATCTGCTCGGCACATGGACGCCTCAGAACGTCGGCAAGCCAGAAGGGATTACCGTTTCGGGCAATGACTTGTGGCTGGTCGACCCCAATCAGGACAAGGTGTTCTTCTTCTCAGGCGGAGCTAATCTTCGGACGGGCAAACCCATTGCGACGTCCAGTTTCGCCTTGAACAGTGGCAATCTGAATTCGACGGATATCGTGACAGATGGATCACACCTGTGGGTCCTGAATGATACTTCGGCTACCGACAAAGTCTTCCGTTACACAACCGGCGGAGTCCTGGAAGGCAGTTGGACAATCTCAACAACCGATCCCAGTCCTTCAGGCATCACGCTTGATCCGACCAACGTCAACAATCTGTGGATCGTGGACGCCAGCACGCGGCGTGTCTATCAATACGACGGCGCGACAGGTCGACTTTCAGGAAGTCAGGACGCGAGCGTCTCGTTTGCACTCGCGGCGACCGATACCAATCCACAGGGTATTGCCGACCCGATGCCTGTACCGTCCAGTACGTCGCGTACTCCATCAGTTGGAACGTCTTCAGACCTCGCAGCACTCGACACGGTGATGGGAACCCTGGGAACAGGTTCGCTGGTCTCCGGCGGCATTCAGACTGGAGTGGAACATCATAGTCGAAAAAGACACCATGGAAACGACGGAGCCCAGCATCACGTTGAGTCCGCCAAAGATCTGAAGAAATCCCATGGCCACCATGAAATCCACGATGTCACCGTCGCAGGAGGCTCAGATGAGACTCATCCGGAAGACTTAGACCAGGTCTTCGCAGACTTGGGGAATGCCGAAGTGACGCATCATCACAGACGATCCGGCCGGTAGTACGATCCGGGTTTGAATGACACGACTCACGGCGCGCGGCCACGGTAATTCAGCTGTTGCCGTCCGCCGACGCGTATGGTGGGATCCTTCGAAATGACCGAGCGAACCTGAATCGAGTCTTGAAGCCCGGCTCGCTTCAATTCCACCAGCGACAGTGGTTTTACCTTGGGACTTCCGGACCACCCTACAGGGCGGTGCCCGGACTCGACCCCGTGCTCCGTTGTTCACACTATCACCATTGGCCTAATCTTCGTTATTACTCGGCAGCCTCGGTTGCTTCTTCTGGTCTCAGCCAAGAGGAAGATCAAAAAACGAGGCCTGCTTCCTTTGTGCTTTCCCACCACGACACGTGTCCCCGCCCACAGAAGCCGGAACTCCAACGGAGAAACGGCCACATTGGGCTAAGGACCGAGGAAATAATTACTGTCCGAACTATTGACAATTCGTTATTGAACCACGGATCACACAGATTACACGGATGAATTCAAATGAGCGACGTAAAAATGCACGTTCGCCAGG
>JAQGHT010000117.1 GCA_028291565.1 Planctomycetaceae bacterium
CCTGGCGAACGTGCATTTTTACGTCGCTCATTTGAATTCATCCGTGTAATCTGTGTGATCCGTGGTTCAATAACGAATTGTCAATAGTTCGGACAGTAATTATTTCCTCGGTCCTTAACTTTGCAACTTCCGGTGATGTGCCATTGCTTCGCGACTGTACTCGGTCGTCAAGCAGTGTATACGGAGCGGTCAAAAGCACTGTTTGAACGCCGAGTATCCCGGCGCGCCGGGATTAAAACAGTGGCACGATTCATCATTGCAAACCGGTACATGCTAAGTTAAACCGCTCTAGATAATTCAGTTGACATCGACCACGATTGGCCCGAGCACTTCTTTCCTGGGTGTGATTCCCAATCCGGGCTTCTCGCTGGCCGTCATAAATCCGTTCACGCGTTGCGGTGCCCCTTCCGCCGTGCTGACCGTCACGTAGCTGTTGAAGTCTGTGCTGGTAAAACGAAATTCTTCGGGAGTGCTATGAGCCAGATGGGCGATCGCCGCCGTCGTGATATCGCCGCCCCAACTGTCTTCGAGAGTCATGGCGATTCCCATACTGACGCACAAATCGCGAACCTGTTTCGTTCTGGTCAGGCCGCCCAGCTTGCTGATCTTGAGATTGACGACGTCCATCGCCAGATCGGCCTTAGCACGTAACAACATGTCCAGACTATCGATATTTTCGTCCAGCACAAACGGATGGTCCGTATGCCGCCGCACCGAAAGGCACTCTTCGTAGGTCAGACATGGTTGTTCGATATAGACGTCGATGTCGCGCACGCCGCGGACGACGCGCATGGCTTCGTGCTGAGTCCACCCGGTGTTGGCATCGGCAACCAGGCGATCGGTCGGTTTGAGCATCGCGCGGACGGCACGGATGCGTTCGATATCTGTGTCGGGATCTCCGCCCACTTTGAGTTGAAACCGGGTATAGCCCGCGTTACGGTAGCCGGCAACTTTTCCGGCCATGGTTTGCGGATCTTCCTGTGAGATCGCTCGATACAGCCGCACGTTTTCGCCAAATCGACCACCCATCAGGACGCATACGGGCAGCCCGGTCGCCTGCCCGAGAATGTCCCAGCAGGCGATGTCAATTCCACTTTTTACATAGGGATGCCCTTTCAGAGCGGCGTCCATGCGATAGTTCAGTTTCGCGAGTTCTCGCGGATCGAATCCCAGGACATGCGGTCCCAGCTCACGCAATCCAGCCCGGACGCCTTCGGCATAGGCGGGCAGATAGAATGGCCCCAGCGGACAAACCTCACCATAGCCAATCAACCCTGTGTCCGTTTCGACTCCGACAATCGTGCTGTCGAATACTGAGACAGACTTGCCTCCAGACCATTTGTAACTTCCTTCGTGAAGTGGAAGTTCGACTCGATGGGCGAAGATTCGTCGGATTTTCATCAATCGCGCTCCGGAACTCTGAGAGGGAATTGTGTTCGATTGAGTCGGGACAAGCCTGCAACTCGTCTGGATTCAAGGAACGGACAGGTTGAAAACCTGCCCTACGTCTCATGAGAGGCATGAACAATACGGGAAACACGAGTATTATGCATGCTCGGAGAATCCTCGTCTTGGATCAGAACTGCGTCGCAACATGAAAATGAGCACAATTGAGACTTCGCCGCCTCTCAGCCGGCCAATGACTTCGGTCGATGTCTCGGTCATTGAGAATCTTTTCGATCAGGTACCGGACGTAACGTTCTTCATCAAGGACCTGGCCGGACGTTATATCACGGTCAACGACTCGTTGGTCGAACGGCATGGATTGCACCAGAAATCGCAAGTACTTGGGAAGCGTCCGACCGACATTTGTCCGGGTGATTTCGGCACGATCCCTTTACGGCAGGATGAAGGAGTCCTCAGAACCGGTCGGCCGTTGCTGGATCACCTGGAACTGCACTGGTACGCCCCGCATCAGCCAGGCTGGTGTTTGACGACCAAGCTTCCGATGCGTGATTCGAGCGGAAAAGTGACCGGTCTGATTGGCATTTCCCGCGATGTTCGCGCGCCAATCGAAACGCAAGAGATCCCGATTCGGCTGGCGGAAGTACTGGATCATTTCAAACGTCATTTGTCTGATGCCACAACTCCGTCCGACCTGGCCCGCCGCGCTCAGTTAAAGAGTCCCCATTTTGCACGGTTAATGAAGCGGTTTTTCGGACTGACTCCCAGTCAGTTCATCGCCAAAGCCCGTATCGCGGCGGCGTCACGACTGTTACGAGAAACTGATCAGTCCGTTTCGGACATCGCTCTGGCTTGTGGTTTCTACGATCACAGCGCGTTTACTCGAGCATTTCGCAAAATGGCGCACGTAACACCGACGCACTACCGAGAGACCGCAGGTCAAAAAAAATCGTAGCCTTACTGAAAGGGAAAACGGACTCATGTGGAATACGGTGAAAGGCAAGATCCGCACGATCGGATTTCGGATTCTGTTCGCGAGTTCGGCAATCATTTTGAGTATTACCATTGGCGGTGTTGTGATTTTCGGAATCATTTACGCGAGCGCTGGAGCAGTCGGAGGTCTCTACTGGATGGCGATTCTCATCGCTCTGCAATGGCCCGTGTATCAACTGCTAAAATACATGGGATGTGTCCCGGCCGTCGGATTACACAGACCGCTTGAGCTGGAGCAAGATGAGATCGAAAAAGACGTCCCGAATGTTGATGAATGGTTCGAGAATCCTGCTACTCCCAATGTCCCGGGAACATGGCCTTGAAATCGGCTTCATTGCCATAGGGGTAGGTGCAATTGTCCTTGTAAAGACGTACCAGGAACCCGCCATTGGGTCGCATGATTTCGATGTAGTCTTGGATCACAGCAGTTCCCGGATTGGCGTACCACTGGATAGCGGCATGGGCCTGCCGTCGACCATCCGAAACTGAATCCCGTGCGGATCATATCCCAGCGACGTGAAGACTGTCGCGTGAATATCGGCCGGCGATATCGGTCGCGTGTGTGGAACGGCTCCGATTTTGTCCGAACTCCCCACGACGATTCCGCCCTTCAGCCCTCCGCCAGCCAGCACTGCTGAGTAACACTGAGGCCAGTGGTCCCGACCCGCGTCTTTGTTGATGATCGGAGTTCGGCCGAAATCCCCCAGCCAGACAACCAGAGTCGAATCAAGTAGACGACGTTCTTCGAGATCGTCAAGCAGCGCCACGAATCCCTGTTCCATTGGCGGGACGAGCGTCTTTTCCATGCGGCCGAAATTATCTTTATGGGTATCCCAGATAATGCTACGGCCGTTGACAGTCGTCACGAATCGCGAACCCGCTTCGACCAGGCGTCGGGCCAGCAAATGGGATTGTCCCCACGAATGCCGGCCATATTTGTCGCGCGTTGCGTTTGATTCCTGGGACAAATCGAAGGCTCGCGAGGCGCCGCCGGTC
This sequence comes from Planctomycetaceae bacterium, assembly GCA_028291565.1. Classification (GTDB taxonomy): domain Bacteria; phylum Planctomycetota; class Planctomycetia; order Planctomycetales; family Planctomycetaceae; genus JAKFVC01. Next base: position 3,394 of record JAQGHT010000117.1, read on the forward strand.
AGCACCATCGAAGCCGCCCGCGCATGAAACGCATCGTGGGCGATGGATTCCGCGTTGCGAATCGGCAAGCCTTCCTTATCGATCGCTCCCAAGAGTGCGAGCCGCTCTTGAAATCGTCCCGCGGTCATACTCGCTTCCAGACTCAAGTTTCGAACTCGAAAATTGGCCGCATTCGGATCGGCATCCAAAACGAATGGATCAAAGGGGACTCCGAGACATCCGCCGAACTGACCAGGCGTTAAATAGACCGTACTGTCGCAATGCGGATAGGGCGTGATAACGTAGGGCGGCACCGATCCCGAATAGCCGTCCCGCTGAGCCAACCAGCCGACCAGAGTTCCAAACGAAGGATGATCAACCGGGCTGGGATTGATCAGTGTACTATCAATCCGATAGGGCTGGCCGACGGTTGAATAGTGCATCCCTGCATTGTGACTGGATTGCGTATGATGGACCGATCGTAAAATGGCCAATCGATCCATGCGCTGGGCCAGGCGTGGCAACAGTTCCGAGATCTGAATGCCCGGCACATTCGTATCGATGGGCCGATAGGGCCCCCGAACATTATCCGGGCCTGAAGGTTTCGGGTCCCACAAATCGATGTGACTGGGGCCGCCACAATTGAAAATGAGAATGACTGATCGAGCTTTTCCACTGGCCGCTGGTTCGGCGGATGTCGTTTGCGTCCAATTGGTCAGTAAGGCCCCCAGCGACGACCCGCACATGGCACCCAGAAAACTGCGTCGAGCCGAAACTGGAACTTCTTCTCCGGCTTGGACTTCGGCTGCATTCATAGCTCACCTCATTGACTACTGGATTCTTGCATCGATTCAAGACCGGAGGCGACAGGTATTGAATTGACAACGCATCTACAGTTGCTTATTTATTGAATCCTACCGGTTTGGGGCTCGATCGGCAATCCCATCTGGTAGAAGGGCACGTACCGGGTGAGACACTTACTGGCGATTAATCTACGTGAGAAATCAACCGCTCAATCTGCGAGGCTGGAGATTCCTTCTTTCGATTTCGTCGCCGCACGTCATTGCGACTGCGGATTCGGCCCCAAATGGAATTGATACGAGAACGCGCCCAGCAGACTACCCGTGCGAATCTGATGGCACTTGCGACACACATCAAGGGCACGGATTGCTCCAACCATCCGGATCTTCGTCTCTTCTGCGCCGTCGACGACCAGTTCCTCACCGGCGCGAAGCTTCGAGACAGCGTCCAATTCAAACTTTGTGGTTGCTCGGGTTGGAGCGTCTCGCAATTCGTCCATTGCTGGGAGATGCCGGGTGACATAGACCGCTGGGGGTTGATGCTTCAGCAGGCTTACGAGTTCCAGACGCGACAATCTCCAACCGGCCCGTGTGATTTTGGAATCCCAGCTTTCAGGAGTCTGACGAAAGGCGTGAGGTACAAACCCGCGAACTTCCAGATTTGATTTGACCCCACCAAAAGAATACAGCGGCGCGAAGCTGACGATGCTTTTGCGATGGTAATCTTGCAGAGGTAATGTCGGTAATTGCGGAATCGGCTTTATTTCGGCAACTTTTGAAGCCATTGCACTTGGCACTGTGGTGGCATTTTTCCCGTCGGAAGTCTCACTCGCAGACCTGGAGACCGGCATCGGAGCTTGAGGTTGATCGATCGGCTTGGGTGGCAAATTGGCATCTATTTCGTCCCACTGTCCGTCTTCTAAATCGGATTCTCTTAATATTCGCATTGCGGGGATTCGGCCGAAGCCCAAGCCAGGTTGCTCAATAAAATCGGCGACAAAATCGGCGTGGGCTCGATTCAGGGCGTCAAAAGCTCGCGTCCGCATACTACGGCGGTAACCACCCCAACCGCCTTCCAACTGGCTGAAGGCCAATTCCTGCAGCTCGAGTTCTGCTGAATCAAAATGCGGCGTCTCAAAAAACTCAGGCGCATTTCCGTCCGCAGTTTTGCCAGATGTCGAGTCGCGATCTTGAGCAATATTTCGTTCGTAAATCAATCTCGGCTTCAGATCAGTCATTGGATACTTGGCCAGAATTCGCTGATGCTGACGATAATATGGCAAGAATGCATACATGGAATATCCATAAGCAATTAGAACGCAGGCCAGGCAACACAACTCGAACGGGATCCCAGAGAGTTTCACGTACCGACTAATGATCAGCATCGAAAACAGCAGCAGAAACATCTCCACGACCGCCGGTGGCTTGCTGATGACCAGATACCAGATGAAAAGAATGGATCCCCACAACAACATCCACGACAGGACCAATGCAACGAACAGCACATGGTACCGTATGAAAAACGGAACCTGTGCGGTCAGCACGAGCAGCAGGACTAAAGCCAGCGAATGATAAAACATCAGATTTTGACCTCGCGCAACGAGTCCGTCCGACCAAAGGTAGGCGTTCATAATCTGATACCGCCTCACGGATCAATTTGTTTGACAAAAGGCAACTTGCCTCACTCATTAGGAACGTAATAGGGACAACTCTCGCTCCTGCAATCGCACAGGTCGTCAAAATGTCGGACCACGTACCGATTGAACTGTGTCACGATGGAATGTAACTTGTTTACGTGCTCAGACGCGGCGGTTCGACAGTTCATCCTGTTCCTGAATAGGACTAGATCACTTCGAACGTTCTTCCCGGACACCCAATAGAGCCGAGAACACTTATGCAACGAAATCTGACGTTAACAGCTGCGATGTTATTTTTGCCATGCATCGCAATCTTCGCCGCCG
>JAQGHT010000124.1 GCA_028291565.1 Planctomycetaceae bacterium
ACAGATACGTGTAGCCCTCCCAACCCCGTGAACTCTGTAGCCAGAGTCGCGTCTCAATGCGACGGCGCTTACTCGGATCGCTTTTGTCCGTTTCCAACGAGAACGTCTTAACGATGACCGTACCGAGCGGAAATTCCCACTTTTCCCGCTCTTTGAAAACAACAGTTCCCTTGCTTGGGAGAGCCAGGAATCGCTCTTTAACTGCCCCGTCAGACCAGAGCTGGACATTCACTTCATACGGAATCAACCCTGCGGCAGGAGTGTGCTTCTTCACGGAACTGAAGAGCCGCGTTTCCGTCAGAGTCTTGGGAAAAGTGCGATCGACCGTCATGTCGGGAGTCTTGAGCCGATAGATCTTCCCATCGAAGGCCGTCAAGAAAACCTCGCCCGCTTCGTCTTCTCCAAACGCACTGATCATGAGGCTAGTATGTGCGATTTTATCGTTTGCAACCGCTTTCTTTCCGTCCCATCGAAGAGCCCAGATATTGCCACTGTAAAAGTCGGCATAGAGATAGGCTCCCACCAACTGCGGCAATCGCTCTCCCCGATAAACGAGACCGCCAGTCATGCATTTCCCCTCAACGCGCGGGTATTCGAAAATGGGATTGGTGAAGGATTCTGCTGCATCGCCAATGGCAAGTGGATCGCGAGGATGTTTTCCCTCCCGCACGTTCCAACCGTAATTGCCACCCCGGGCAATGATGTTCACTTCTTCGAAATGATCCTGTCCGACATCTCCCTCCCATAGAACACCCGTCAGTCGATCGAACGACATTCGCCAAGGATTTCGCAGACCATAGGCCCAGATCTCCGCTCGAGTTTTCGCGCCGGCTGTAATAAACGGATTGTCCTTGGGGATTGCGTAGTTCTTACCGGAGTCCTTGTGGTCTACGTCAATACGAAGAATCTTGCCTTGGAACACTTCCAGGTTCTGCGCGTTTTCGTGCGGATCATTGGCCAGACCGCCGTCCCCGACGCTGATATAGAGACAGCCGTCAGGACCGAATTTCAAACATCCGCCATTGTGGTTTCCATAGGGCTTCGGAAACTCAAGTAATTTTTCTTCGGACGCGGGGTCTACTCGATTCGGGTCGGACCTCGCGACCCGAAAACGTGAGATGGCACTCCCGCGAGGCGTGACGGAATAGAACACAAACAACTCGCCGTTCTCGCGATGATTCGGATGGAACGCAATCCCCAGCAGTCCCTCCTCATTGTGCTCTCGCCGGACCTTGTGACTTAAATCCAGGAAGATTCCGGCTTCCTTGATTCCCTCGGCATTGTCATACACTCGCACTCGTCCGTCTTGCTCAACCACGAAGATGCGATTCGAGCCATCGCCCGCGTGCGTCAAATCGACGGGACGAACAAACGACAATTGTGGAAAGGCATGCTCCACGCCAAATATCTCGTGAGCATCGGGCAGTCCCATCAAATGCGTTGTGTCAAAAGCCATGCCGTTCTCTAACGGCATCGGCTGCGCGGGCGTCGGCTCCGCTGCTAGTAATTGCAGATTCAGGAAGACCAATAGAATGAGCAGGTAAATTCCTGATAGCAAGTTCCAGGAACCGAACGCCTTGTTTCTCAATTTGTTTCGGATCGTGCCTGCTTCGGAAGATTGGACAACTCTCATTTGTTGCTCTGGCATGACCACTGCTCCCGATGTCGACCTTGGATATCATTGGGAGCGTGCCCCTTTTGAGTTCCGCGCCCTGGATTCAGTCCGTTTACGATCGAGTCGCGTCGTCGAAGGCACAAGACCCGGATTACGAAATGTGTTGAGACCGGCAATTTCATTTTCGAAATGCGAATGCGGGAATGATTCTCTAGTGTGCCATCCGCAGGTCATCCTTCTGATTGCCCAAGCCGCACATTGATCTCCAATGAACCAATCATGCCCCGGTTCGCAAAGTTAACGCTACACGCCCGGACGAAACCAGCAAACTGCGTTCCCCGAGTCAACGGTGTTCGGTCTCGTCAATCAGAGTGTTACTCGACTACAAGTACCTTTTCGATCTCTTCGACCAAAGTCGAAACGGGCGTCGTCTGGGCCATCTCCTTCACTTCTTTTTCCGTGGCCGGTTTTTGCAGCCCCAGATGACGAGTGATCACATGGAGCATCTGCATGTTTTTCGTGACCTCCTGTTCGGTCAACAGGCAAATCTGCAAATTCAGGTGTCCCCAATGTTCTTGCCGCTTAGATTGCAGGTTTTGGTTCATCAGGACGAATGTTGTGAGAAAGAAAAACTCGATACCGACGACCAAACCGAGAAATGGAAACGGATAAGGGTCAAAGGCCGCGAAACTTAGTAGGATTCGCACGTTTAACAAGATCCAAACGGTGAATAACACGACATGAGCGGCGATAAACCACAAGCTTCCAAAAAATCGCGCAATCCAATCACCAATTCGTTCCACGCGCGAGCGACGATCGTGCATCACATGTTCGACTTGGGCGATCGCCTCAATATTCTTTTTCGCTGTCTCGGACAACGGGGCTGACGACATTGCTATTCACTCCCGGCTTCGGACTCTGGATTCAAATTGTCTCACACAGACTGTCGATTTCACTCGAAGCGCATCTCAACTGGGCTGCTTGGACATTACATAGATAGCAATGAAAAAAGGAGAAACGGCCAGACTTCGTGAAGTTGATTGACGCTCGGAAGCCGAGTTCGGCCTGACTCCGCGAGAAGTGCTTCGATTCGGGCTGCAATACCTAGGCCTATGGTTTCCATTGACTTATTTCATCAATAATCTCAATCGCGGTCTCGGTCACTCAGGCGGTTATCCATTTGTGCTCTCAAGGCCGGTCGTTCAAAAACTACGATATGTACATGATACGATTGGTCGTGCGGGCCGCCACTCCGCATCGTGAGATTAACAACCGGGGCTAATGATTTCAAAATCAATCGGTTTGAACCGGTAGTTATTGGACATTTCGGCGGAACAGGCTGTCAGGCCGATAATCAGATCCGTTTCAGCCCTCAGCAGGATCGAATCGCCGGGTAGTGAACGTGGTGGACGAATCGTAAGTTCCCCGTGCGCATCGAGGTCCACATTCATAAAAATGTTGAATGTCGTTGGAATCCAGTCCGGATCGATCCCGAAAGGGGTCAGGGCATTGACCAAATTTTCAAAGCAGCTGGGGTGATGTCCTTGATGCCGATAGATGATTTGAAAGGTTTCTGGACTGCACGGCGTCAAAAGAAAATCGTGGCGGCCGACATCATCGGCCTCAATTGTTAACATAGGCCGACTTCGATTCGAGTAAAGAATGCTGCCCGTCGAGAGATAGATGGTGTTGGCATAGTCGATCGATCGTCCAGATGACAGCCACTCCTGAGGTTCGTCGCGGGCGAATGCGATCAGGTCTGAAACCTGTTCCCCCAGAGGATCTATGACATGCAGCTTTTGACCGGCGAGGAGCAGGAAAGCTGTTCCAGTTTGCGGGGCGATTCGTGATCGTTGATTAGCAATAATTCGCTCCATGAGTCTAGCCCTCGTAACATCTCTCGTTCGGTTTTCCAGATGATTGACCTTCTGCGAGTTGATTCGTTTCCGTTGGCGTCACAGGGTGAAATGGTGGACTCCAATTCGCCTCAATCAGCCGACCGGAATATTGCCTGGCTTCCGAGGTTGTTCCGAAATCGGTCAAGTTGGGATTGATTGAGCCTTGTAGTTTTTGATCTCGTTCCCTGATCACGGCCTGCAATTTCTCCCACCGCCCCTCGGACTTGAGGTGCTCGAATTGAGCATGAGAATTAAAGACCAAACAGGGCCACGGAAATTTACGGGCTTCGCGTGAGCTGTGGGGATGAAGGCCAACCACAAAAAAAGCGTGTTCGGCAAAACTGAACGCAAAATGAGGACTCGCCGGGTCGTTGCTCACCGTCGCGTCCCATTCAAAAAGCGGAGCATCGCTGAGGTTCAGCTTTTGAAGTTGAGTCCAAAAGTCTCGCTCAAACTGCCGCTCATTCAGATCTAACGGCTCTCGAAAGCACGCGATGAATGTCTTGAAGTTCTCGTTTTCAGTATTGGCGAGTTCCTGAGTGAAGGTAAACAAATCTCGTGCGAGTCCGGCGGAGCTATCTGCTGAGCCCAATCGAGGGTAAATTCCGAGCCAATAATTCTCATGCATGACAGCACTTTTTGCTCCGACACATGGGAATTGAGGTGCTCGAACGAATCCCCTGAAGGCTCCCGCGACCGCGGCTGCGAAAAGATCAAGCGCCCGGTCCGGATCAGCCAGTAAGATGGGCTTCTCATCCTTGATTCTGAAGTATGAGCTGTATTGTATCGCATTTGGTGAATCGAAAGGATTTTCGAGCGGATCTGACATATCCTAAATTTCCGTAAATCCATCTGAAAAGAATTCGGGGTCAACCAGTGAGACTGGTCAACTCCCCGTCGATTTTGATCGAATCCAACAATCTCATACGGCGATTAATTGGATGCTTGGCCTGCAGCTGATCGTCATAGAAGAACTAGAAGCCGCTTGACAATCCGTCAGCAAACAATGCGCCTGACTGCAGTGATCTTTCCAAACTGACGTTGCGGCTGCTATGGCAGTGATCGAATCAGCCGTGAGGGCTATTTTTGTTTCCCCTGACGCGTGCAATTCCCGGACGGGCCTCCGTTATCGACAAGGAACCATCATGGGACAGCCGAAAAAACAGTCAGATCGTCGCGGGCTGCCGGTGCATGGCCAGACTAACGAGCAGGCAATCCGGGCAAACGACCAGAACGTCAAACACACCAACCAGCCTCAGCTGCCGGAGGCCGAACATCCGCACCAAAAACCTTCTGGCGAGAAATAACCAATTGTCCGAGCACCAATTGTCCAGCACGAGGAGAATGACACCCGAAGATCGGGCGCAAATGATCAGAACAGCATCGCTCAAGGGGAGGAGAAACCGGTGGGCGGTACATGGCCCAATGAGACTGATAAACAATTAGGGACGCAGCCGGGACCGATCGATGCATCAACCCCCGCGAGAATCCGTTGCGCCTTACCGAGCGAGCAGGCAAAAATGACAGAGGCACGTTCCTCGTCCCGATTCTTCCGCCACCAGCGATTGATCTCGTCCAGCACTGTAGACTGTGCCGGCCAGCGATAAATCGGTAACCCATATGTGCATTCGGTAATAAACGTGTGACATGCGAGAAGCGTGCAATGGACCAGTTTCAGGCCGGTTGACTTGCGCGAGAAGGTAATTCGGCGCAGGAATGCCTGAATTGGGCGCTGTCGTACCGGGATTCAAGTGGACTGTCAGAACGAGCTTGCCATTGCTGAATGCCGCGCCGCTGGTCGTGCCCAGCTTCGAGGCACTCGTTAGACCACCAACCGAGTCATATTGAGTCACTTTCCCCTAGCCGGACCAACTTTACAAGAAGCCGGGATATGACCGGTCAGACCTACCCTGATTGTTAGCAGCAAGAAGAAGAATCATGCGAGGAGCTATTCGGCCACTTAGAACGAACGTAGCGTTTGCAGCAGCTTCTTAATATCAATGGGTTTGGCAATCATTCCGTCGGCTCCCAGTTCCTTGATTTCCTTCATTCGGTCAACAGTGAGATCTCCGGTCAACACGAGTACCCCTTTCATGTCTTCTGGTCTGTGCGACTGCAGAGAGCGGAGGACCTCGCGGCCATCAAGGTCCGGTAGCATCATGTCCAACAGCACAACATCGAATGTCGTCTCCTGCATGAGCCGAAGTGCCGTCGTCCCGTCCACGGCCTCAACCACGGTCGCTCCGTCGTCTCGCAGCAGCCGGGCCGTGCCGTCTCGAGTCGCCGAGTGATCTTCGACCAAGAGGATCCGCAAATCCAATCGACGTTCAGCAACTTCAGGTGCGCCAACATCGCGCATCGCAATGGTCGAGACTTCGGTACGCATTGCAATCAGCGTCGCCGGCAACGAAATTGCAAACGTGCTTCCGATCCCTTCACGACTTTCCACAGAGATTGAGCCTCCCAGTAACTCAATGAGTCGATGACAAATCGCTAAACCAAGTCCAGAACCTTTATTGCGATCGCGCGCTGGATTATGCAGTTGTGCAAATTCGTCGAAAATCA
>JAQGHT010000131.1 GCA_028291565.1 Planctomycetaceae bacterium
CGAAAAACGCAGTACCAAGTCAACGAGATTCCAAAACCTCAAGACTCCACAGTCTGATGAAAATCAGGCGGAAAAGTTAAGAATTGCGGAAAAGGATCGGCGAACGGATTGTGAATTTCGAAGGAACCAAAGATGATGGTTTTTCGCGAAGTGAGGCCGGAAAGTCAACCCTAGTTTTTCGACAAAGTTTGAATTGTCGAAAACTGAGTTTCCACAACGAAATGGGGAGGCTGATAGCTTGCCCTGCTGCTGGTCCCTAACAACAGGTTGTTCACTACATGTTGCCACCATTGATCTTCTTGCCGCGGATCAAACGGCTGCGCTGGGGCGGAACCCGACTCGCCAGCGTTCTGGGAAAGAACATTGGACAAGTTGGTGATGCCGCCGAAAGTTGGGAACTTGTTGACCATGGGGGGGACCAAAGTGAGGTCGTAGCGGGAGAATTTCAGGGCTGGACTTTGTCTCGGCTGGTTGGCGAATTCAGCGCGGAACTCCTGGGGACTTCTGTTACGCAAACGACGTTCCCGTTGCTTGTGAAGTATCTGGATGCCTGCGACCGACTCTCGCTGCAAGTCCATCCCAATGACCAGCAGGCGAATCAATACATCTCGGGAGAGCGGGGAAAAACCGAGGCGTGGGTCGTCCTTGAAGCCTTACCAGGAAGTTTGATCTACGCGGGATTGAAACCGGGGGTGCAGCGACAAGACCTGAAATCCGCCATTTCCCAAGGCAAAATTGGCGAATGCGTGCATTCTTTTGAGGCACAACCGGGTGATTGCGTTCACATTCCGGCGGGTACTGTACATGCCATCGGTGAAGGCGTACTGCTGATTGAAATCCAACAATCGAGCGACATCACGTTTCGTCTGCATGATTGGGGACGCGTCGGCAAAGATGGCCAGCCGCGTCAGCTGCATCTCGAACAAGCCCTCGAATGCGTCGATTTTACGCGGGGGCCGGTCGATCCAATTCAGCCAGAAATGCTCATTTGCAAAGACTTTATGTCCGAAGATCTGGTCCGGTCTGCATACTTCCGGATGCGTCGATTCAGTGGAACACGACCCTGGAAGGTCGTTTCGCCAGATCACTTTCAAATTCTGAATGTCGTTGCAGGAAATGCGACGTTAGTGAGCCGCTCGGGAGTATTTGCGATAAAACGAGGAGCCACCGTACTGATTCCGGCTTGCTGTCGTGGTTACGAAATCGTACCGGAAGGACATTGCGTCGTGCTGGAGACAAGTTGATCCTGGCCCGTGGTCAAATTGAAGTCGGTCGCTTCACAGGTTCACGCCGTATCCTTGAAATTTCCGGCAATCATTCCATTTCATATTGCTTCAGCTTTTGACGCAGCGTGCCGCGATGTAGCCCCAGCAATTGTGCTGACGCCGCTCGGTTCTGTTGACAGTGTGTCATCGCCGCACGGATTAATGGCGGTTCGACGATTTGCAACAATTGATCGTAGAGGTCACTCTCGGTGCCCCGGCCGAGTGCCTTTTCAGCGGCTGCAGCTGCCCAAAGTGCAACTGCGTCGACAGCGATCTGGCCCAGATCCTGAGATTGTGATCCAGACGTCTTGACCGGCATCGGCAGCGGGGGAGGCAGGTGCTCCCTACGCAGAGGGCCGCCCCGGGCGAGTAAAGTTGCATACTCCATCGCATTGCGAAACTCTCGAACATTGCCTGCCCAGGAGCGTTGTTGCAGCGCTTCGAGAAACTCAGCGGTCAAATGTTCGTGTTCGAACTTGGTGCGGGAATTCGTCAAAAAATATTCTGCCAGCGCTGGCAGATCGGACAGGCGTTCTCGAAGCGGCGGCAAATGGATTTGAAAGACACTCAACCGATAATACAAATCCTCTCGAAACACACCAGCAGCGATCAATTCTGGAAATGTTCGATTCGTAGCGGCCAGGATTCGCGCTCGCGTTGGACGGGGCCGAGGGTCGCCAACGGGTGCAAATTCGTGATTTTCCAGTGCCCGCAACAGTTTTACCTGTACCGACAGCGGTGTGTCGGCGATTTCGTCCAGGAATAAAGTGCCTGATTCGGCGAATTCGAAGACACCTCGCCGATCTTCGGTTGCTCCGGTAAATGCGCCGCGAACATGTCCAAACAGTTCGCTTTCGATCAATCCAGTATTCAAGGCGGGCAGCGAAACGGGTAGGAATGGCTTGTCATGGCGCTGGCTGTGTTGATGAATCAGTTTGGCGATCAACTCTTTTCCGGTACCACTTTCACCGGTAATCAACACCGGCATATCGGCATCTGCGACGAGCGCCATCTGCTTGAAGACACGCTGCATGGCGGGCGAGGTTCCAACCAACTGCAGAGGATTTCGCCCTGGACCTTTCTCGGAATGAGTTGCCGCTGTGCCGCCGGTCAAGTCTTGGTGTGGAGACAGCAATTTCGGGCGCGGGGCAGCGAAGGCCAACGCTCGATTTACGACCGCGGCCGCCTGGTCCAGGTCGAAAGGCTTCGTGAGGTAATCAAAAGCCCCCTGCTGCAAGGCTTTAATTGCAGTATCCAGCGTTCCAAACGCGGTAATCACAACAATCGGGGCCGTTCCGATTTTGAGCTTCAAATGCTGAATGGCGGTCAACCCGTCCATTCCCGGCAATCGAACATCCAGGACAACGACGTCCGGAAGAATCGTTTCGGTTAACCGAAGGGCTTCTTCTGCCGATGCTGCAACACTGACCGTGTGTCCGTCGTCCGTCAGAAACTCGCGAAATCCCCAGCAGATCGCGGGCTCATCATCAACGACAAAGATGTGACTCATGGGAACGTCGCAGTTCGAGATGCAGCAGAATTCACTATTTCGGTTCCAGCTTTTTCAGTTGAGCTTCAATTTCCGCGTCGCCGGGAACTTGCCCCGACTCCTGTTGCCGGCGAAACAGTAAAGCGAAGTCGTTGAGCAGCGACTCGACTTCATGGCGTTTGGTTTCGGACATGCGATCGACAAACAGCGTTCCCTGCAGGTGATCGAACTCGTGCTGGACGCAGCGGGCCCCCAGTTCGTCGAGTGTCATCGAAAATCCCTGGCCGTCCAGATCATAGGCTTCAACAATGATTTCCGCGGCGCGACGGACATCACCATAGAGTTTGGGGAGACTCAAGCACCCTTCCTCGCCCTCTTCGGAGCCTTTGCGCTTGATAATTTCCGGGTTGATGAAGACGTGTTCTTCATCTTTCTCTTCAGGATTTCCGGTCAGATTGAGAACAAATAATTGCCACGGCAGGGCCACTTGATTGGCGGCCAGTCCGATACCCTTGTGCTCGTACATCAGAGCAAACATTTCCCGCACGACTTGCCGAACTTCGTCATTAATCTGCCGAATTGGCTGGGATTTCCAGCGCAAAGCGGGATGCGGGTAATAAACAATTTCCATGAATCTGACACCGTCAATAAATGCATTCGAAGCAGAAAGGCAGAATTATAAGCAAATTTCTCAAATTGGTCGAGGAACGTGAGTACAGATTGAATCTCCCGGAAGCGTAACCAGGATCTTTTTTCGTCATCCAATTATAACGCAGAGGTCAATCTGCGACAAAAATATCGCTGGAGATTGAATTGTTGACCGCTGTCTTGCATATTGCAGGCAGCTGAGTGGCTTTGGTCAGAAATGTTTTTAGGGAATCTGCTGACCGTCTCGCGACGGCAAGGAGCTGGCTGATGATCGTTGTACAGAGAGCACTGGTGGGCTTGGTCGTTGTCGTGGCGTCTGTATTCGGATTTGCCGACAAGCCAACGGGTGTGACAATCAAGGGTGTGCATCTATGTTGTGGTTCATGTTCCTCAGGCGCTCAAGCGGCTTTGCAGGACGTGAAAGGCATCGCGAAGATCGGCATCGATCGCAATACGAAATTGATTTCGTTTGACGCGGATTCGAAAGACGCCGCGAATGCGGCCCTGAAGGCCCTGGCCGAAGACGGTTTCTATGGAACCGCGACTTTTGGGAAAGAGGAATTGAAGTGGCCAGATTCCGGAGCCAAGAAGGGCGAAAAAGTCCCGACAATCGTCATCGAAGGTGTCCACCTGTGCTGCGGATCGTGCGTGACCGGAGTCAAGGAAGCACTGGAGAAAGTGGCTGGCGCTTCTGAAATCGACGTCGATCGCAACGCCGAAAAAGTCACACTCAAAGGCAAGGAAATGGACGAAGTGGCCGTGATCGCCGCTCTCAATAAGGGTGGCTTCTTCGGGACGATTCAACACGAAGAAAAGAAGAAGTAGTGGATCAGACGTGGAAATTCGGGAGGGTGACTCACCCTCCCGATATGCACATTTGCAAGTCAATCGGTTCAAGCTTCGATGTTCCGGTTTCCTGAGGTTCCGGGCTTGTTTCTGCCTCAGTCTTGAACGATCAGCTTTGGTGAGGCGAACCAGACCAGTCTTCCCACACCCGATGCCACCGGGCCGCTGAATTCGATGCAGGCGATACTGCCCTTCTTAAAGTCGAATGATCCGCCGCCAATGAGATACGACGCCAGCAAGCCTACGTCAGGGTTGTGCGCGACGAGCGCGAGTCGATTCACTTGAATTGATTCAATGCCCGAAACAATTCGGGCTGCTGGGATTCCAGGGGCAAGCAGCGACTCAATACGCACCTGATCCGGTCGCAAATTCGTGACTTGCGCCAGAATCTCCGCAGTTTGAACTGTTCGAACCAATGGGCTATTTAAGACCAAGTCGGGAACAAATGCGGGTTTCACAAGACGCTCAACGAACTCCGCGAAAAGTTTTCTGCCTTTGGGTGTCAGTTCGCGAGTCGAATCCGAGCCACCGGGAAAGACTGCGTCTTCTGCCGGAGCGTGCCGAATTACCAGAATCTGCATGAAAGTCCCGCTCTTGCTTAGTAAAGTGTGAAATCTTCTTCAACGGCTTTGTAAACGGTGCGCGTCACGCGAAATCCAACTGAGCGGTATAATTCGACGGCTGCTATGTTCTGGGCGGTCACTTCCAGATATACGCGGTTCATTTCCGCAATTCGAAATCCTTCGATTGCCTTCAAGACCAGAGCCCGACCGAGTCCTCGGCCGCGATGTGCTGGTGTGACACCGACGTTTTGTATCGCGCCCAAGGAACCAGCCTGTGCTAATCCCTGGATTGTCGCGCAGTCAACGGACTTTCCGCCCCAGGCCGGGTCATAGCTGATCAGCCAGGTGGCATTCGCCAGAAAGGTGTCGCGGTTGTAAATCTCCTGCATCAAATGGACACAGCCGTGATAATTTCCCAGGCACTCAAAAACGTGTGAGTCAAGTTCCGCTCGAAAACTCTCCCATTTCGCCGACGCGTGGCGTTCCAGCAACAGAGGTTGCCAGCTCTCCCAGTGGTAACCGTCTGGAAGTATCGGCGCGGCCGGGGGGATCGCCCGCAGGTCAATCTCCATCCGAAAGCGTTTGAAATAGGTCACGCCGGTTACGGCCATGTCTGCCCCATGGGATCCAAGGAAGATGCTTGCCTGCAGGAGCTCACCAATTGACTGTCGTGTTGTCCGCATTTCCCGTTTTCGCTGGCGGAATTGAACAACATGGAAAAGCAGTCAGCATCATTTCTGAATCATACTTCAATTCCACCTCAAAACTCAAAGGAAAATCATAGAAATTCTGGCACGCCGAATTTGAAACGAAATCCCAAGTGATGAACATGCAGCGACAAGCTGGAAGCGTTTGTGTGACCGGTAAATGCATGGCGACCGCGGAATAGCGATCTCCACGGATTCAAACCGATCAACAATTACAACGGGTGCACGAAACAGAGTGCAGCACTTGGACGTCGTCGATTCAATGATAAATGTACCGAACCGGTTCGCAGGCTCCAGGACCATTCGATCTGTTGTTGAGTGTTTCGCGGGCAAGACGCCCCAGCGGGTTCTCGGAATCGACATGATCCACGACAAATTCCAGAAACTCGTCGAAATCATAGAGAAAAACGGGCACCCACATCACCCGTGAATCTGCACTGCTTTGGAGTCGGATGAACCGAAGTCCTAAAGCGTTGAATGGTCGAAAGCCGTCGACATCACGCCATAGGCGACTCTAGTAGAAGCCCCAAAAATCGTAGCCGCGGATTTCGACGGGATTGACCGTAATCGTAGAATACGCGATTGCCAAACCGACAAGGATTAATTCGGCGATAACACATCCAGCCATCCCAAACATCAATGCAAACAGATCGGTATTCCAACCATCTTCGGCAACCACGACGAGTGTCAGGCTCCAATACAATACGTAGCAGATCAAGTCCCCAAATCGAACTCGAAAGGTTCTCATTGGCACATCCAAGAGTTCACCCTTCGTGAACAATTGAGGCGACTCGCTGATTATTTTTTTTCTTGAGTCGCGGCGCCAACCTTGTCCGTTTCCGCATCATTCGGGCGGATTGATCCAAAGTAGCGACGAATTGTCTGGCGGTGGCCGAGTGGAATTGGCTCGCTATCCAGCACCGATTCGGAAATCTTCTTGTATTTCGCGTAGTTTTCGCGATAGCTGCGTTCGGCTTGTTGTGTTCCTTCGGGTGAATGCGTCGTTTCGACTTCGGTTTCGCCTTCTGCAGACTGTTTGCCGGTAATCTTTTCCATTTTCTTATTGCCGAACTGGGCCGTCTGTTCCCCCAATTCGCCTCCGGTCCCGGCAAGCCCGGCTTTCGTGCCACCCTTCTTTTTGCTCAATCCCTTGGCGCTCGATTTACATTCACCTTCACATTCACTCTTGCATTCTCCCAGGCAATTGCATTGTCTTTGCAGAAGATCGGTGAGTTTTTTGCGCTTCCCCTGCTTCCGGCATTCCCCTGCCAGTTTCTTGCTGGCCTCGGAAAACTTCTTACTATCGCCACCCAATCCTTTGGACAAATCTCCAGTCGCCTGACTTAGAGAATTCTGACCACTTTCGCTCATTTGTTTAGCAGCCTGGTCGAGTTTCTCTTTAATGGCCTTTTCAGTCTGCCGGTTCAACTCAGGCAGTTCAGACTTTTCTAATAACTCTGCCGCTTTCTCGTGTTGGCTCGAACTGAGGGCCTTACCGGCCTCGGAGAGTGGTTCCGCCAGCGATAAAGCCTCGCCAACTGCGGACAACTGGGCGTCCACGGCAGCAGCATTGTATTTCTCTTGTTGTGATTGCAAAGCCGCCTGCATTTCAGAAAGCTTCGCCAATGCGTCGCGTTCGTCCATGCCTGGCTGTTTCAGCTCTTCAATGGCTGCTTTCAATTCTTTGACGAGTTTCTCGACTTCCTCGTCCTTTTCTCGAGTCGCGAATTCCTCAAGCTGCTTCAGTTCTTCGGTGAGTCGATCCGCCTGGGCCACGACGACTTCGAGTGGCTCTGGAGTGCCTGCGCTGACGGGCGCGTTCCATGTCGCCAGGACAACCAGAACAACGGATGTGGCCAAGGTGGCCAGCGCATATGGCAGCACACGGGGCATTTTCAATGGGACAACATCGCGAGGTTTGACTTGCTCGAGATGACTCAGAGCATCCGCGAACGCCAGTTGATGGATCACGGACATCTCGGGTTGCTTGGAGAATTCCAGAGCTGTTGTGGCTCGGTCCTTCAATGTGTAATGCGAATCGACCGCCAGAGCGGCGGAACGCAGATCACGGCGCCAAGCCGCGCCGACAATGAAACCAACAACAAGGCCAGTCAGTGCCAGAGCGGCTGGTACCCAGACCGAAAGATCAGGAGTGACCAGGTATTTGACAAGGGCGAACACGATTCCAGCAGTCGAACCGGCCAGCAGTCCCCAAGCTGCCATTCCAATGGCTCGCATGAGTTGCTGACGAAAGTGAACGGGCTGCAAGCGAGTCTGAAGTGTCTGCCCCATGAGCCGGCTCCCGGTAAGACCCCAAATCGACCAGAAAAGCAAATCGAAAACTGTCGAGTGTATAGTGTATCAGACTGTGGACAGGTTACAACTGGAATCTCGGGAATGCATGCTATAAGACTCTGGAACACCGGCTTCAGCTTTTGAAGTTCCGCTGTTTTTGTAGCACCATGCCACTACCGGCCCCGTCAGTCTGAGAGAAAGCCGGATTCCAATAATTGTTATGCGACATTCGCAACACGGCCATTCGGCTTGATTACAGGCGGTCCGATCTCGGGGGGGCGGCGTTCCGGAGGTCGACGCCTGCCCATCATCAGGCCCAAATTTACTCGACGCAGGAAGACGTCCACGACCAGTAGCAAGGTCGCTAACGTGACTAACCAGGGCCAGAGCGGTGTCGGACGCTGGGCAGTACGGTCCGAGGGAGCGAAAACCTCGTCCAAAGTTGGCTCGTACTTGCCTCCAGAGGCCGCAGCGATATCTTTTAGCAAGGCCTCGTTCGTGGCTCGCAATCGCAGTTCGTCGCTGTAGCCCACGCTGATGCCGCGAGACTGCCGATAGATGACCTGGCCATTTTTCTGTTGGGTGATTTCCAGGTGATAGGCGCCACTTCTGGGAGTTTCTAGTGTCGCGATGTACCTTCCAGGCGCGGTTTGGCTGAGTGCGATTTTCTGGCTCCCCAGTTGCGGGTCAATGACGATCATTTCTGTATCGGCCTGATTCAGAAATCGTCCACTCGCATCGACAGCATCCAGAGTCACGGTCGCCTGGCCACTCCTTTGGTCGATCTGTACGGAAACCCCCTTCGCTTCGCTCTTGCGCATCGTGTGGCGAACGAGTTGTGCCCAGAATTTGCTGTAGCCTGGCCACGAAAGCCATTCTGCCGCCCAGCGGCTCTTGGCATCCGAAGTGAACGCCACGGTCATCCCCAAACCGTAGCGCCACCAGACCAGGAGCGGATCCCCCTTTTCCGTGGCCAGAATCACTTCGCAGGTCGGTTTCGGGCGAGTCATCACGTACCCCAGCAGGAACGGCGCGTTGGCCAAGTCGATTTCCTTCAGAGCTTGCGTGGTTCGAACGACTTGTGGCACGAACGGTTGCTCATCGATTGCACTCTTGCTGGCGGTGATCGTTTCTTTGGCGAAGATCTGAGGAATACTCGCAGGATCTTCTGTTAAGTAATACCGCCCTTGCCCCGTTTTGGCAATTTCTTCCAGCAGACTTGTGTCTGAGCCGCTACCGACCGCGACCGTGCTGACCGTGATTCGGGCTTGAGCCATCGTTGCCGCCAAGCCAGTGAAGTCGCCCGGATTCGAAACTCCGTCGGTCAGGATTATGACATGTTTGAGCTTCGCGGCTGTGGCTTGCAGGATGTCGTAAGCCTTTTCCATGGCGGGATACATTGTCGTGCCACCACCAGCTTCGATGCGGCTAATGTCTCCCGCGATGCGGCCCTTATTACTAGCGGATTGCATTTCGCTGACGACGTAGGTTTCCCCGTCGAATGTGATGACGGCCACCTGATCGTTATTGCCCAGAAGTTCGACGGCGGACCGGGCAGCGGTCTTAGCCATTTCTATTTTATCGCCGTCCATCGAGCCCGACTTGTCGATCACCAATACCATTCCGAGACTGGGCTTTTCTTTTTCCTTTTCAAAATCACTGCGGACGGGCAGGACTTCTTCCAGGACCGATTTGTAGTATCCGCCCAGGCCGAACGATTGCTCCCCCCCCAGCATCATGAAGCCGCCGCCGAGATCTTGCACGTAAGTCCGTGCGACTTCCATTTGTTTTTGTGTCAGCGCTGTGGCCGGCACATTGGACAGAATCAGCAGCTCGTAGTTCTGCAGGTCGGACAGGTTGTCAGGCATGCCCGTTGCGGGACGAACGTCGACCTGGATTTCTTCCTGCTCTAGAGCCGCGACGAGTTCTCGGATGAGTTTGGGATCACTTTCCACAATCAGGACGCGCGGCTTACCAGCGGTGTAAACCAGCCCGCTTTCGGCATTATTATCGAGCAAAGTGTCCTGCTTCAGGCCACTGATTCGCGCTGTGAAATTCGACAGAC
This sequence comes from Planctomycetaceae bacterium, assembly GCA_028291565.1. Taxonomy (GTDB): domain Bacteria; phylum Planctomycetota; class Planctomycetia; order Planctomycetales; family Planctomycetaceae; genus JAKFVC01. Next base: position 9,879 of record JAQGHT010000131.1, read on the forward strand.
GCTGGCTTTCGATTGTTTGTTGAAAGCGAAACCGGTTCTCCCCTTTCTTGAGGGCCTTGCGCTCGTTGACGACCTGGTGGTCACCGCGATAGACCTGGATCACTCCCTCGTCGTCGTGATTGCTGTCGACAACAACCTCGACATTGAACGGTTCTCCCTGCCGGACTTGAGCGGGAAGTTGCACAGATGACACCTGCGCCTCGGGTTCTTTGCGCGTCGGCAAGGGAATTGTCGAGATCGGGACATTGGTTCCGTGTGACATCCGCAGGATATCGCCTGTCGTTTGATTACCGTCACTCAGTAAGATAACTTGAGGGACGTAACCGGGGGGCAGCGAAGCGATCGCCGTATTAACGGCGGCTTCGAGGTTTGTCCCGGACGGAGGCGTTGCAATCGGGGCTGAGAGGGAAACTTCGTCAGGGTCTGGCAACACGCTGGGCTTGGCAATAAGTGTTTCGAGGTCGGCTGAAATCAGCCCTGGTCCAGACTGAAACGGAATGAATGCGACCTTGTTGCCGCCGGCAATCGAGACCGCTTGCTTCAGTAACTCTTGAGTGGACTTTTCCGACTCTTTGCCAACACTGAGGCTCTGGTCGACGGCGAAGACGATGAACTGTTCCCGAGTGGGGCGAGAAAGTGTCAACCCCGCGAGGGCGAAAGTCAGCGAAGTCAAAATTAACGCACGAACAGACAGCGAAATCCAGCGCTGCCAGCGGGGAAAATCGGTGAGGCTGCGATAGAAGTAATAGAGCAGCAACACGATGGCAACGAGGCCAGACAAGCGAAGCGGGTGCGTCAATTCCAGAGACCAATGGTTCATATCAATCGTATCCACTCACTGAGTCTAGCTGATCCATCTTCTCTGATACAGAACCCATTCAGCAAGTGCCAACACCCAGGCCAAGGTGATCAAATAAAACCAGATGGGACGAACGAACCAACTTCCGGCCATGGCCGGTTCGACGGCCCTCGCCAGGAACACCTCGGGCACACGAATGTCACTTTCGGACTTTGTTGCGAGATTCGCCGCAATTTCCAGTACGGGCGGTGCTGCTTCCGTGGTCTGTTGTTCCGCAGCCGGCACCGCCTTTTCAATCGTCCAGATTCCGGTTTCATCGATTGGTCCGATCGAGACTTTTGTCACTCCTGCAGGTAAAGATTTTCGCGTTCCGCCTGGCGATCGCAGTTGCAGAGTTGCATCCGTGACGTCAGCCGGGAGCAATTCGACTTCCGTGATCGCTCCTGCGACGAGTGCTTCACGCAATTCCCCGGCTTGTCCTGCAAAGAACCCCAGGGCATTCGTCACCAAAATGGGGAACGCAGTACGAAAAGTCAGATCACCTTGCTCCAGGTTAACCGTCAGTACCAGAACCTTGCGGTCAGGGCGAATGATCGCGAAATAGAGTGGGTCGCCGGTGACCGCCCCCACCAGAATCTGAGCTTCTTCCTTCGGTACAAGCTTGCGCGCCTGCGGCAGGATGACATGATCCAGTCGCACGTGTGTCAGCAATGGTGAAGTGGAATCCTGTTTCGTCACAATCGGATTCTCAAGTGGTTCAGCGACCTGCCATTGATCACAGCCGTCGACCGGATCGACGACAAACACCGATCCCGGCGGAAGCTGAGCCGGAACATGCCGGTGAAAAACGTGGACCACTCCTGTTTCGTACTGTTTCGGAAACACTTTCACCATTTTCAGCTCGACCAGCGGATTCGCCTCCAAAGCCTTTTGTAAGAACAGATTACCCGGTGAAATCAGGAGCACCCGCTGCGGTGTGCGTTGCGGCAAGAGCGCAACCGCGACATTGTCCGTAGAAAGGGCATCGGACGAATTGAGTTTCGCGACCAGGTGGCCACCGTCCAGCGATGTCTTTTCAATCGTTTGACTCCAGGCTTCACCCGGCTTCAATTTGAGAGGTAACACATCGACCGGGGAGTCATTGAGATCGAGATCGAGTCGACATTCCGCTGGCTCGTCCGAGGCATTCGTGACCTCGATCAAAATCTCATAGCCAATGGGGTCGAGCAAACTGCGGCGGACTTGAAACCGCGTGATTCCAATATTCGAGGCGACAGTCCCGATCCCTTGAATCTCGACCGATTCGTCTTCCGCCAGTTTTTCGCTGTCCTCAAAACCGCCATCGGAAAAGACAACGATTCGGCCATGCGGAGCATCGCCGAGCAAACGCCTGCCAAGTTCTACCGCCTCTGAAACCCGCGTCGGGCCGTCGGTCTTGGTAATGCCGTCCAGTGCGGTTTGCAATGTTCGCTCGTGACCGGTCAAGCCACAGGCGACCTGAGGCTGAGTCCCGGCCGAAATGATAGCGATTTCGTCTCGAAAACGGAGCGCGGAAATCAACTTCGCGGCAGCGCGTTTGGCGGCTTCCAGGCGTGTCGGTACCACATCGGTGGCGTTCATACTGGCGGAATTATCCAAGACCAGCACAATCCGGCGAGCCTTCAGAATCTCCCAGGGAAAATACGGTTCGGCCAGGGCAAGAACGAGTAGTAACAGGAACAGGATCTGCACCAGCAATGAGATCCAGTGCCGCAATTGTTGCCAGAGTGACTGCGGTCGTTTTTCGTCGTAGATTTGTTGCCAGAAAATCGTCGTGGAAACGGGGACCTGCCGCAGCCGGACTTTCAGGATGTAGAAGACCACAATCGGAATCGCCAGGGCGGCCCAGGCCAGCGAAAGTGGTGTCGTGAAAAACATGAGGCGATTGTTCTCAAACGTGAATAGGTGATAAGAACTATCAAGACGCTAAGGATTTGCGCAGCAATAAGTGCCGTAGGATGGGCACTCTTGCCCGTCGATGGCCTGAAAGGCCGTAGGCAACTTCCGAAAGTTATTGATACGCCGATCCTAAGCTCGACTTTGGCCATCATGTGGCCTGTGTGATGGTGTTAATAAGCAGGGTTTTCTCGCTTCCTGTGAGTTTTTGAAAGGCTTGGGAGTATCGAGGGCTTGCAAA
>JAQGHT010000149.1 GCA_028291565.1 Planctomycetaceae bacterium
GGTCTCGTAGGGACTCCCAATGATTTTGGCGCCCAGGGTGAACGGCCGACTCATCCGGAACTCCTCGATTACCTGGCGCTTGAATTGGTGAAAGGCGGCTGGAAACTCAAGCCGATCCACAAATTGATGCTGCTGAGTGCCACGTATCAACAAGCGAACGTGGTCTCGGAAGCCAACCTGAAAGTGGATCCCGCAAACCGATTCCTGTGGTACTTCAAACCGCACCGTATGGAAGCGGAAATCATTCGGGACGCATTACTGACCGTTGGCGGGTCTCTTGATCCAAGCATGTATGGTCCCAGCATTCTGGACAACACGCCGCGACGGAGCGTTTATTTGCGAGTCAAACGCAGTGACCTTAATCCGTATATGACGGTGTTTGATGCTCCAGAACCGACTCAGAGTATTGGTGAACGAATTGGAACAACGGTCCCCACTCAGGCGTTGACGATGATGAATTCGCCGTTTGTAAGGCAGCAGGCCGAAAAACTGGCCGCTCAAATCAAGCCAGCTGCTGACAAACCGCTGGCGGAATCAATCGACAAAGCGTATCAGATTGCCTTTTCCAGATCCCCCACGGAATCGGAACGGCAGCGAATGCTGGCTTTTGTGGAAGGTCAAAAAGCGATGCTGGCAGGAACTCCACAAGATGTCGAAAAAGCCTTGACCGAGTTTTGCCAGGTACTGCTGTGTCTGAATGAATTTGTCTACATTGATTAGTGCTTCGTCAAGGTCCCAAATTGGGTGCCACTGGCTTTGTCAGAGTCGTTTGACTCGGTGAAGTCCAATACGGCACTGGCAAAGCCAGTGGCACCCGACCCTGAATCTAGACGTTGACGGAACACTAGAAGCAGACAAAATACTGAAGAACCAGTGGGCTTACACCCACCGCTCGCCAGATTTTTTGGCGGCCTTTTAAATAGAGACTTCTATGTTTAACCTCACGCTGCCCTCGCGTCGTCAATTCCTGCAGAACTCTGGCCTTGGATTTGGATCGTTGGCTCTGGCCAGCATGCTGCATCAGCAAGCTGCCGCCGATGCGCCAGCGACCTTGAATCCGCTGGCACTGAAAACTCCGGACTTTCCGCCGAAGACCAAGTCGATCATCTGGCTCTTCATGACTGGCGGTCCGTCGCAGGTCGACACGTGGGACTATAAGCCCGAACTGCAAAAGCGAGATGGCCAGGATCTGGCCGGTTCCGATCCCAAAACGGGCTTCTTCAGCACGAGCGGCAAGTGCTTGAAGTCGCCGTTTGAATGGAAACAACATGGTCAGTCAGGGTCATGGGTTTCGGACCTGTTTCCGCACTTGTCCCAGCATGTCGACAAGATGACGTTCCTGCATTCGATGTATTTGCGGCAGAACAATCACGCTCCGGCGTCGATCGAATTGATGTGTGGCACCAACCGCCCCGGCCTGCCCGCCCTGGGAGCCTGGCAAACTTATGGACTGGGAACGGCCAATCAGGACTTGCCATCCTATGTTGTGATGCACGATACACGTCCGCGTGGTGACGACCAGATCTGGTCCGCGGGTTTCCTGCCTAAATCGTACCAGGCACTCGCCCTGGATGCGCGGCGTAACGAGGCCATCGACAATCTCGTGCGGGACGCCAAACACAGTGATGTCCAGCAACGGGCGCAGTTGGATCTGATCCGGCAACTCAATCAGGAGCATGCGGCGGGACGTCCGACGCAGGCGGACCTTGCGGCCCGCATCAATTCGTTTGAACTGGCCTATCGCATGCAGATGGCGGCCCCCGAAGCCATCGATCTCACCAAGGAATCGGCCGCCACTCACAAGATGTATGGCATGGACCAGCCCCACTGTGCCACCTTTGCCAGACAATGTCTGATCGCCCGCCGACTGGTTCAACGCGGGGTACGGTTTGTGCAGATCTTCGCAGGTCGCGGCGCCGGCGGTGACGGCAGTGTCAATGACGTCCCCTGGGACGGTCACTCCGATATTCAGGCCAACCACCGATCCTGCGGGTTGTACACGGATCAGCCGGCCGCGGCGTTGCTGGCTGATCTCGCCGCTCAAGGCCTGCTGGAATCGACGATGGTCATCTGGGGTGGAGAGTTCGGCCGGACGTCAGACTCACAAGGCGCCAAGGGCCGGGATCACAACCCGAACGGCTTCACGATCTGGATGGCGGGCGGCGGAGTCAAAGGGGGCTTCCATTATGGGGCCACCGACGAGTTTGGCTACAAGGCCCAGCACAACAAAGTTCACGTGAACGACCTGCACGCAACGCTATTGCGACTCCTGGGATTGGAACATACTAAGCTGACCTATCGCTTTAATGGCCGCGATTTCCGCTTGACGGATGTGGCGGGTGAGGTGATTACAGATATTATCGCCTGACGGCGAAGTACGGCGAGTAGGATGGACATTCCTGTCCGTCACGCGCTCCGTCCAGTTGACCAACGTACGAAACCGATCGACGAATACATGAACATTCTTATCCGTCGCCTGCCTGTAGGACGGACAGGAATGTCCGTCACACGCCCCGTCCCGTTGACCAACGTACGAAACCGATCGACGAACACATGAACATTCTTATCCGTCGCCTGACTGTAGGACGGACAGGAATGTCCGTCACACGCTCCGTCCCGTTGACCAACATACGAAACAGATCGACAGGGAAAACGAAATTCCCTTTCCGTCTTCCCTTTGGCAAATCGTTTGGCAGGACGGAGCGTGAGACGGACAGGAATGTCCGTCCTACATTGTCTCATTTCCCGCCAAGAGTGCTCAGCTCACAATCTCACTGACCACTCGGCCTTTCACATCCGTTAAGCGAAAATCCCGGCCTGCATGACGGTAGGTCAGCCGCGTGTGATCCAGTCCCAGTAGATGCAAAATCGTGGCGTGAAAGTCGTGAACATGGACTTGGTTCTCAGCCACGGTCGCTCCGATGTCGTCCGTGCTGCCGTAGGTCATTCCCCCTTTGACTCCGGCACCGGCCAACCACGACGAGAAACAAGCACTGTGGTGTCCGCGTCCCTTGGTGCCGTCAATTCCTGGCGTGCGGCCAAACTCGGTGGTCCAAACCACCAGCGTGTCATCCAGCATCCCCAAGCGTTTGAGATCGCGGACTAACCCTGCGATCGGCTTGTCGACGTACTGCGCTCGGGGTCCATGCTCGGCCATATCCCCGTGAGAATCCCAGTTACCGCTGGACCCGCTATCAATCAATTCGATAAATCGCACGCCACGTTCGGCCAGACGTCGAGCCACCAGGCATTGCCAACCAAATCCTTCACTCTGGCCCCGTTTCATGCCATACAGCTCCAAGACATTGTCCGGTTCTCGGGCCAGGTCAAAGGCCTCGTGCGCCTCCGTTTGCATATGAAAAGCCGTTTCAAAGGTGCGAATCCGCGCCGCCAGTTCCTGGTCCGAATCATGTTGTTGCAGATGCCGCCGATTAAAGGATTCTGCCAGTCCCAGTTCGAGTTCCTGAATTCGCTTCTGTGGCGTACGACGATCCAGGTTGGCGATCGGTACCGGTCCTGGAATCACGCGTACGCCCTGGTGATAAGCGGGCAAAAAATCGTTGGCATAGACCTGAGTTCCCGCATAGGGCAAATGCGGAGCCAACACCATGAACGAGGGCAGGTTCTGATTCACGGTCCCCAGTCCATAACTTGCCCACGAGCCCAGGCTGGGACGCGAAAAAAAGAACGATCCCGTATGAATCGCCAACGTTGCCTGATAGTGTTCATTGTCATCCGACTTCATCGATCGGATCAGGCAGATATCATCCATGCATTCGCGGATGTTGGGAAACAGATCACTCACAAGAGTGCCGCATTTTCCGCCTGGTTTGAAGTCCCATTTCGGCTTCAACAAGACTTTTGTTTCGTTGGATAAGCCGCCACCGACCCCCATGGTCTTGCCATCGGCCGCCATGAGTTTCGGCTTGTGGTCGAACGTATCCATATGCGACACGCCGCCCGTTGAAAACAAAAAGATGACGCGTTTAGCCTTCGCAGGAAAGTGTGTCGCCTTGGGAGACAAGGGATCATTGGCCGGTGTCACTTTGGAGCCGCCGGCCACCGGATCGGCCAACAGTTCCGACAGAATTCCCGGCATCAACAGAGATCCGCCGATCATGCTACGGATGACTTCTCGACGGGGGATGTTTGAATGATTTCGATACATATCAGTCTCAAGTTTGCAAATATCGATAGCGATGAGAACGCATCCACGTCACTCGTTCCCATGCTCTGCATGGGAACGCACTTCTTCGAAGCTCTGCTTCATGAGGAATCTCGACACCCCCGCGAAGCGGAGCTTCGAAGATCGGCATTCCCATGCGGAGCATGGGAACGAGATTGCTTCGTGAACATCGGCACGAGATCGCGCATTCAGGCGATCCGTCAATCGACATACACAAATTCATTCAGTCGAAACAACGTTCGTGTCAACGCCTGCCAGGTTTGCTGCTCGAGCTGGTCGGCGGCAATTCCTGCAGCCTGTAACTCGGTTCGCACTGTCTTCAAAAAAGTCTCACTCGCAGCCAGCTCGTCTGAGTTGGGACTCTGGCTAAGCGCCAGCAAGTACGCTCGTTTGAGCCGCGAAACGTCATCGTTCCGATCTCTGATCAGACGCGCGGCGAAGCCACGTGACTGCTCATGCACAAACGGGTCATTCAATAAGTACAGAGCCTGCAAGGGCGTCGTGCTGGTGGAACGTTTTCCCGTACTCGTACTGGGATCGGCCCCATCGAAAATCGCCAGATACGGATGCCGCTGGATCCGTTGCGTCATCATGTAGACACTCCGGTGATTCGTATCATAGACCGCTTTGAAAGGATTGTGTTGCGTGAATTTCCATTCGGACTGGGGCGGAAACGGATGCGGTCCGGCGGGTTTGGAATCGAGATTTCCTGAGAGCATCAGCAGTGTGTCCCGGATGGCTTCCGCGTCCAATCGACGCCGTGGGAAGACACTCAATAAATGCGACTGCGTCGGATCGAGAGGGACTGCGGGATTCCGGCTGGCCTGCTGATAGGTCCGCGACAGCATGATCAAACGATGCAGGGATTTGATCGACCAGCCCGATGCCACAAATTGGTTCGCGAGCCAGTCCAGCAGTTCCGGATGTGTCGGTGGTTGTCCCTGACGTCCAAAATCATTTGGCGTCGAAACCAGACCACGGCCAAAGTGATAATGCCAGACTCGGTTCACGAGGACCCGAGCAGTCAACGGATTCTTGGCGTCTACGATCCAGTCAGCCAATTGGAGCCGGCCGCTCGAATGATCTTCTGCCGGCAGTTCTGCACCCCCGAGAATCGTCAGAAAGTGGCGATGCACAACCGGTCCGGTCTTATTTGGATCTCCCTTCACCTGGATGCGAACGTCTTCAATCTTCGCACTGTCCGCGATCGCATAGGCCAGTTCGAATGGCAGCGGTTGCCGGGCATTGGCCTCGGCAGCATTACGCGCTGCCTGCACCGCCTTCTCAAGCTTGGCTCGCTCGTCACCTTTTTGGGAATCTCGAGCCTGCTCTAAGCGTTTCGTTTCTGCATCGAGCTGCACCTGTCTCTCACGTTTGGCTTGTTGGGCAGATTCAATCTCGGCCTTCGAACCCAACGGAACCAGATCGCGCTGCTTCTGCTCCAGTTCAATGCCCGGCCAGGGATAACGAGTGCTCTGAAAGATGCCGTACAGAGCATAATAGTCTTGCGCAGAAATCGGATCGAATTTGTGATCGTGGCAGCGCGCACAATTGACGGTCAGCCCCAGAAATGCCCGGCCGACATTATCAATCGTATCTTCAATTGTCAGATGCTGCGGATAGTCGGAAACGCGTGATCCAAATCGTCGCGCATTCGCCACGTAACCTGTGGCAATAATCCGCTCCTGACGCTGCCGCTCATCCGCACTTGGCATCAAGTCGCCTGCGAGTTGCTCGCGGACAAACTGATCATAGGGCAAGTCACGATTGAAGGCGCCGATGACCCAGTCACGATACTTCGACATCTGCGGAATGGGAAAGTCCGAGTTATCGCCCGCTGTGTCTGCGTACCGCACGACATCCAGCCAGTAGCGGCCCCAGCGTTCTCCATATTGTGGGGAAGCCAGTAACCGATCAACGACAACCGCGAACGCGTCCGGTGAGGAATCGTTGACAAACGCGTCGATTTCCTCGGGACTCGGAGGCAGACCGGTCAAGTCGAATGTCGCCCTCCGAATGAGTGTTGGTCGATCCGCCAGGTCCGCTGGTGGCAATTGAGCCCGTTCCAACTTCTCCAGAATAAATCGGTCGATGTCATTAATCGGCCACGACAGATTTTGGACAGCCGGAGGCGACACTTTCTGAACGGGTTGAAATGCCCAGAACTGACGAGCCTGCTCCCAATCAATCGCATACTTCGATTTCGCGACCGGCTTCGTTTCCGTTCTCGGGTCTGGCGCTCCCATGCGAACCCAGGCTTCCAGATCTGCGATTTCGGCTCCGGAAAGCTTGGTTTTCGGCGGCATCTTCAAGGTGTCGTCCGTGTAACGGACGGCGGTCAACAAAAGACTGGCTTCGGGATCATCGGGCAGGATCGGCGGTTCGGTGTCGCCTCCCTGAACGATCGCCGCTCGCGAATCGAGTCGCAGGTTGCCTCCGATTTCTTTGGCGTCGGCACTGTGACAGGCATAGCAATGCTGCGACAGTAAAGGGCGAATTTTGCTCTCGAAGAACTTGAGTTGTTCCGCTGTCGGAGTCACGGCTAGTGTCATGGATGCGGAAGGTTTCGGAACAGGTCCGATTCCTGACCAGACTTCCAGGCCCGAAAGATTTGCGTCACCCCCCTGTGAAGAGACTTTGATCCTGCCATCCGTCGCCTTCACAGTCCAGGGCCCGAGTTTTTCCCATAACCCTGCCCCGCGACTATCATGTTGTCCGATGACCACCTGATCATTCAACAAGACTTTGAATTGCGTGGCGTCATTGTCTTCCCAGACATACAAAAAGACCTGATAAGTCCCGCTTGGAACATTCGTCAATTCCACATCGATGGCCCGGCCCCAGCGACTGCTACGGATCATTCGAGTCCGCTGGGAATCGGTCCGGGGCTTTAATGGAACGTTCTGATTCTCAAATGCCTGCCCCTGACAAACAAAATCTTTCGCGTCGTTGCCGTCCCAACTCTGACC
>JAQGHT010000210.1 GCA_028291565.1 Planctomycetaceae bacterium
TACGATGAAAGTAGAGTGTCCGGAACAAATTGGCCCGCATCTCGATGAAATTGATCAACGCCGGCAGCCCTCGAGAATGAATCGTCAGACCTTGGGGCGTGAAAAACGTGTAGTGCAACAGCCGAGACAGATCAAATGCCTTCGTGTTGTAACCCGACATGTACGCGTCGCGTAACACAAAATCCATGTTGTCGACGGTATAGATACCGCTGAAGAGTGCCCGCAGCTTCCTCAGCCAGTCAGGGTGGCCCTCATTCGCATCCTCTGCCGACCGCGGCCTGCGGATCAACCAGGCAATTTGCTTGGGATCGATTTGTTCCAGCGGTTGCAGCCGGCCATGAGGGTTCCGGCGGACCCGGCTGAGTAATTCACCGAGTTCCTGCTCAATGATGGCAGCACCGACGTCTTCGTGAGTGATCCCCCAGCGATCGAGGTGATGATCGTCGAAAAAATGACCGAACGGCCCATGTCCGACATCGTGCAACAACGCCGCGAGCCGAACGAGAGACTCAACATAAGGCAACGACGGAACATTGCGACTGGTCTCGCTGAGCGAATCGTACCATTGATGAATCGCTTGCGAAGCGATATGCATCACCCCCAGAACATGCTGGAACCGGGTGTGCTCAGCAGAGGGAAACACCCACCAGGCTGTCTGCAACTGGTGGATTTGCCGCATCCGCTGCACCCACGGATTATCGATGATTTCCTGTTCGGAGATCTCGCCGAGCGGCAGTCCCTGTTTGGCGATGAATGGAATGTATCCATGAATCGGGTCGTGAATCAAACTTTCAGATGCGAAATCACGGGGCATATCGTCAGACTCCCTTCCTGTCGGTGGTTCCGGGTATCATAACGATTCTGCGGAAAAACTCGTACTGTTATGCATATTGATCATTTGTCAAAAGGGATTTCTGACAAATTGCCCCACGCCTCTTTCTACTGGTCGACACGTGGCCCGCATTTATCGGGAACGTCGGGCAGGGTGACGTGTGATCAGTTATTGGCAGGGGGGAGGCGCTGGTCGCTACTAATATCCCACTGAGAAATTCATCCTGGGATCAATCTCCATTCTGCGGCCAAAGTCTGTCCTGTACTCTCACACGACAGATCCTGAATTCGCTCTTCGGTAAAATTGTCTGTAAAATCAAATAATCGCTTGCATCAATGCCGCGTTCACCACAGAGGGTTTCAGATGTCAGAAGACTTTCACGAAGAGCTGCCAGACAGCGAGGTCGCTGAAATCGACGCCGCGACAGGTTCAGGTGGTATCGTCCACGATCCGCAACCCCTTTCGCAGCAGGTTTTTGGAACGGCGGCCATCTATCTGGGAGCAACCTTGTTATTGATTGCTGGATGTGAAACTTTTGGCGGCCAGCTGAGCTTTTTACCGCGTTTCTGGTACGTCAATCGTACGCTTTGGATCGGGTTTGGAATATTGCTGATCCCGGCCGGAGTCGCCATTCAATCCCTCCGGACGGAGCGTCGGCCGCGCTGGAAGCCGACTCGCCTCGGAAGGCGTTTTGACCGGATCCGGGTCTATTCCCGCGCGGAATGCCATTTGTGCGACGTTGCACTGGAATTGCTCGCTGATTCGCAATATGCGGCGTATCTGCCACCAGTCGAAGTTGTCGACATCGACGCCGACCCGGAATTGCGACAACGCTTTGGTCAGTTGGTTCCGGCCGTTGAATTTGATGGTAAGATCCGTTTTACGGGACGAATCGATGAAATTCTGTTGCGCCGCCTGATCGAGGGAACTCACCCGGTCACTTTAGAGTGCCATCGGCCTCGATAACATGGAATACCACGAAGTCCGGTTTCCAAATGATGCGGCATTTATCACGTCGAATTCATCTGAACCTACTTGTTCGAAAATTGATCGCGTGTTAAATAAGGTATCCGCAGTGTCCTCTCGCGGAGGAATGATGGTCATTCCCCGGTTCAGAGAGGACTCGTCGAAGTCTGGTGTCGTTTCTGTAAGAGTTCATGCCAAAACCAGTTACGATCAGTTTCGCATCTCAACCGATTGGTGGGATGGAAAGTTCGCACAGGTTTTGCCACGATTTCGAAGTTACACACCAGCGATCAAAAGATGAAGGAGAGAACGTGCGAATTGCTTTGAGTCTCGGGCTGCTGGCGTTGTTCGTAACAGCTGGCTACCTTCGAGCTGAGGACAAGCCCAAGTACACGATCAAGGACGTAATGAAGGAATGCAAGCCGAAAGGCGTGATTAAGAAAGTCCTGTCCGGCGACAGCACCGACGCCGAAAAGAAGAAGGTTCTGGAACTCTTCGAAGCCCTGGCCGCTAACAAGCCTTCCAAGGGTGACGCCGAGAGCTGGAAGAAGTTCAATGACCCCATCGTTGCCGCTGCCAAGGACGTGGTTGATGGCAAAGACGGCGCTGTTGCAACATTGAAGAAAGCTGCCAACTGCTCCGACTGCCACGCCGAGCACAAGAAGTAGAGAAGTCTTTGAGATTCCGCCGGCCCGTGTTGAAAACGGTCTGCGGGACTTAGGCGACCGCCAATTGCCGGCCGCTGCTGACAAAATGACCTGTCGGAACTCAATTCCGGCAGGTCATTATTGTTGTGATCGTCAGCCGTTTTCGGTAGTCAGCCAAATATCACAGCAATCCCGGAACGTTTGTATCGAATGACCCATGACCAATCGCCTGTTTATTTCTGAATTTGTTTGTGGAGGTCAATGGCCTGAAACCGGTTGGGATTCGTCATTGGCAGTTGAAGGGCGATCGATGCTGCTGGCGTTGCTCTGTGATGCAGCCCGAATTCCAGACTTGGAAGTCGTGACCACGTGGGACCATCGGCTGGCGCAACTGCAGCATCCGGGGGTGCGAATTATCCAGACAAATTCACAAGCCGAAGCCGCGGAATTATTTGAAGACTTGGTTGCCTCAAGCGAGGCGACGTTGTTGATCGCTCCCGAATTTGACGGTTTGCTGACTCAGCGCGCACTCCTGGTCGAAGGCATTGGCAGTCGACTTTGTGGCCCCAATCCTGCCGCGATTGCCCAATGCTCGGACAAATTGCTGCTTTCAGAGATTCTTCTTGAAGCGGGCGTTCCGACTATCCAAACTCACGAATTCTCGCTGGAGCAAACTCCAGCTGCCGAGATTTCATTTCCGGCAGTCATTAAGCCTCGCGACGGCGCGGGTTCTCAAGAAACATATCTCGTTTTAGATTCGGCCGAATTGTCACGATATCGGCGATCCTGGGGCAATTCATGCCTTTTGAGCCAGGCGATCTGGCAGCCCTATGTCAGCGGACGCGCGGTCTCGGTCGCAGTGCTGATTACCCCCGAACAATATCGCTATGAAGCGTTGCCAGTGTGCGAACAGATTCTCAGTTCGGATGGTCGATTTCATTACCAGGGCGGGATCCTTCCGGCTCGAGGAGTCGAGGCGGCGCTGATTCAGGCGGCAGCAGTGGCCGCGTGTCGCGCTGTCGCTGGGCTTCGAGGCTTTGTCGGGGTCGATCTGATCATTCCAGAAGGCTGCCCAACCCAACCGCTCGTCGTCGAAATCAACCCTCGGGCGACAACCAGCTACCTGGGCTACACGCATTTATGTGAATCAAACCTGCTGCAACGCTGGCTGAATCCCTGCGAAAATGAAGCCCCATTGAGGTGGAAATCAGGTCGGATTCAATACCTGCCGAATGGCGAGATTACTCAGGTCGATTAATTCTCCAACAACTCACGTTGCAGTCGTTTGCCCTGGCTGGCGAGCAGCACGCGAAAAAACACCCTCATCGGCCACCATGTGTGCCAGGCAATCCAATAGTACGACTTCAAAGGCATCCGGTATTTCGGTTCCCCCTCAATACGCACGAGAGCTCCCTGATCACACATGGTCGACAATGCCAGTTTCGACCTGGCATTATTCCACGCCTGGGCATTCCCTTGAAACTCCGTATCCAGTTTCAGGACACGGGAAGCGTCTGCAAAGTCGCGCTGCTCAATGCGGTCGAATAATTCAATCAGTTGATCGACATCCCGGACATGCGGAAACAGATAGGATCGCTCGCGTTTTCGTCTATAAAACGGACCAGTTGCGGACGTTTTGATGACGCTCAATTCGTCAACCGAACCACCCTGATAATCACCGCAAATCCGAGTTTCCAATAAGTGGAGAGATCGATTTTGTGCGGTGGCGATCAAGATCACGGTAATCAGGGCGGTACGTGATTTATCGCGATTTACGAAAGGATACCGCAAGCTCTCGATATTCGCCGCGAATCCCTGCAGGATCGAAGCTTGAAGTGGGACAAATCCAGCGGCGATCAGCTGCCGACGATCATGTTCCAGTCGCTCTTGCGCTGCTTCCGGAACCGGGTAAAGGATTCCGTCAATGGCTTCACTGGTCGGTTCTGTTGAGACTCGATAAGTCAGAATGCCAATCAACGGATTGATGATATACCAGATCGTGCCAATCACTCCGACGACCAGGCAGAGCAAAAACAGACCATTCGACATGGCAAAAAGCGTCGTCATCATCAAAATTGCCTTGTCTCGATGACTCTCCTGTCGAGCATTCTATGAGAAAAGCCTGACTCGGAGAGTCAGGCTTCGGACGTCTCAGACTGATCCTGGCAATCTATTCCGCAAATGCGGCGTCGAACGCCCGGCTGCTCGGTGTGAAGTCTGCGTTCTTGACAAACTGGCAGGCTTCTTTGGCTCCGGCTTCACGATCCATGCCGCTGTCTTCCCATTCGACTGACAGTGGGCCCGTGTATTTCACCGCGTTCAATGCTCGAATGATCTCTTCAAATCGAACTCCGCCCCGGCCAACACTTCGGAAGTCCCAACCACGACGCGGATCACCGAAGGACAAATGACTGCTATTGATGCCTGACCGGCCGTTCAATGTGACTGACGCGTCTTTCATGTGAACGTGGTAAATTCGCTCAGGAAAATAGCGGATGAATTCGACAGGATCGACACCTTGCCAGATCAAATGGCTGGGGTCAAAGTTGAAACCGAATTCTTCCCTATTATCGAGCGCCTTCAGCGAACGTTCGGCGGAATAAATGTCGAAGGCGATCTCGGTCGGATGCACTTCCAGGGCGAACTTGACACCACATTCCTGGAAGACGTCGAGAATCGGATTCCAGCGATCGGCAAGCAACTGAAAACCAGCGTCGATCATCGATCGCGGGGTGGGCGGGAAGTCATAAATCAAATGCCAGATGCTCGAACCAGTGAAACCGTTAACGATGCCCACGCCCAGTTTTTGAGCGGCGCGGGCGGTATTCTTCATTTCTTCAATCGCGCGGCGGGTCACCCCTTCCGGACTGCCGTCGCCCCAGACATATTCCGGCAGAATCGACTTGTGACGGATATCGATATTGTCCAGCACCGCCTGACCCACCAGGTGGTTGCTGATCGCAAACAACTTCAGATCATATTTGGCCAAAGTCTCGCGTTTACGAGCGCAATAGGTATCGTCCGACAGAGCCTTCGCGACTTCGAAGTGATCGCCCCAGCAGGCCAGTTCCAGTCCGTCATAGCCAAAACTGCTGGCCTTCTTACAGATCTCTTCCAACGACAGGTCAGCCCATTGGCCTGTGAATAATGTAACCGGACGTCCCATGGCAGCTCCTGGTGTAACGCAATTGAGGGAATAAGTTTCGATTCGCGGAAGGATTGCCGCATCGCGTTCTGGAATCGACCGCTGAAATCACGACATCCGGCCCGCACGCGATTGAAACAGCGACCACCCGGTCCCGCCCCAGATTTGCGCAGCCCGGTCGCGCCGATTCTTGAAGACACCACACTAAGCATGCGACACGAAAATTTCAATCATCGCGATCTCAGATCCCATCCCATCTCTGGAATTGACCGCACCCAAATCCCTGCCCGAAATTGCTCCTGGCTGGTCGTTGGCCTTGA
>JAQGHT010000679.1 GCA_028291565.1 Planctomycetaceae bacterium
CAGGCCTGGCCTTCAACATGGCCGAAGCGTCCTTAACACCAACCTCGAGCAGGCCCAGCAGGTCGATTGGCGTTTCTGGAGTCAGAAACCAGGGCGAGTCCGATTCCGTGACCGTGTTGGCCGCTTCATCAATCTGCCACAGCCGTGAACCGGCTGCGATGCGGTAGCGTTGCGGAGTCTCATCGAGTCGCACTAGCCCCGGTGCTCGCACCCAGACTTCCGTCGTCTGTCCCTCTTTGACGAGTTCCAGATGTAGTGATTGCGCCTCTCGAAGTTCACTCAAAACCTCTGAGAATGGAACCGCAGCTTTAATATTGGCACCGGGAAACGGAACCAACCACGCGGCAAACATGACAAAGGCCGCGGACACGGCCAACGAGCTGCGGACGGCGAGTGCAAACATAAACTGTCTCCAGTTCCGGAGCGCCGGAGCGGGCGAGTTCAATGAGGAACGTGTTTTCAGAACAGCATTGCCAATGGGTGCTTCTCGATCGTCCGGAGGCAACAATTCCGCCTCGGCCAGGAACGCATCCAGTGAGCGCTGCTGCAAAACTCTCAGAAAGTCGGGATCTGGGGGCGGAAGATCCGCATCCGCGGCGCGGAGTAACTCCGCGAATCGAGTCTCATTCGGAATGTATTCAGATTCTTGAGACATAAGACGTTCAGTAACGTTGAAAAATTGACGGCCCTGAGCCTCGGGTCAGTTGGTGGTCGTGGATGGTTCGCGATCCAATTGCTCAAACTGTTCGAACTTGGTTCGAAACTCGCGACGAGCTCGGGCGAGTCTCGACTTGATGGCTTCGACCGAACTGACCGGGCCACCGAATTGTCCCGCCAATTCTTCGAGACTTTGATCATCCACATATTTCGCCGTCAGGAGCGCCGCATAATCGGCCGGAAGTTGCGACAAGACGACGCGTACCAGATCCGCCAGGTCGACGGCATCAGTGACACCGTCGAGCGGCTTGGCCGCATCGAGCAAATGACTGATCTCAATCGCCTCGTCTTCGATCAACTTTCGCAAACGAGCCACTTTGCCAACCTGCCGCCAATGGGCCGCGATCTGATGCTGGGCAATGCCCGTCAGCCAGCTCCACAGTGTCCCGCGCTCGGGGTCAAACTGCCGAGCCGACTTCGCTGCCGCCAGAAATACGTCCTGGACCACGTCCGCGATTGCCGCGGCGTCACGTCCCAGTAATCTTGCGACGTGACGCCACACATCCGCGCTGTAGCCGTTGTACAGAGCAGTCCAGGCGCCGCGGTTGCCGTCGCGCAAGCCGCAGATCACGGATTGTTGGTCTGATTGTTCGAGCAAGGGACTATCTCGGGAAAGAAAACGAACCTGCTGAGATCAGATTGTCGTCGAAGATGTCGCAAGTGTCGCGGGCGATGCAAGAAAACGCGACTTTTTGCGGAATGACCACAATCACTGAAATTGAAACGTTTGTTCGCCCGCTTTCATAGCGAAAAGACTTCGGTTGAGAAGTGATTCGATCTATCGGGTCAGACAGATTAGTCCGACCGGTTCGATTCGCAATAACAATGAGCAGCAGCTTGGCCGTTCCCATCTGCGGTCCCGGTCAGTTTGAAATCCGGTCCCAATTGTCTATAGTAGTGCGTTAGCCCTCGCTCCAGGGCAGAAAGTGTCCCTGGAGAACAGATCCTACCGACTTGCCCGTATTTAACCTCGCGCCCGGGCACAAGACAAATCTCGTGGTGATTAACATCACCGAGAGCCGCCGCCTTGAATCCGGACTGCCCGAAATTTGTCTCGCCTGCAGGAGAACCGCACCCGTGACGACCCCGACAGCGACCGCAACGTCAGTAACCGGCGATCTCGCCGCGAAAGTCAGAAAAGCCAAGGACGAACTCGATGCACACGTCCTCGAAACCGTTCATTGGCACTTCAGCGAATCCACGGGCTGCCCATTTTGGCTCGAAAAGAAGAAGACTCTCGGTTTCGATCCACTGACAGACGTGAAATGCTACGAAGACCTGAAGAAATTTCCGGAGTTTGAAGACGAATGGCTGCGAGGGGGGCCGGTGACCCGCTGGTTGCCGCAAGGTCTTAAAGGCAAACCGACTTACGTGTTCGAAACTGGCGGCACGACCGGTATTCCCAAAAGTCGCTTGGTCGTCGAAGACCACTGGATTGACTATGAGAATTTCTCTCACACTCTGCCTGACGAGTCTTTCCCGATCGGTTCTAACTGGTTGATGCTTGGGCCATCCGGGCCGCGCCGGTTGCGGCTGGCAGTGGAACACCTCGCGCAATATCGCGGCGGCATTTGTTTTTGCGTCGATCTGGATCCGCGCTGGGTGGTGAAGCTGCTCAAGAAGGGTGATTTCGCCGGGGCCAAGGCCTATGCTGATCACGTCATCGATCAGGCTGTCACAATCCTCACCGCGGGACACGACATCAAGTGTGCATTCGCCACGCCGAAGTTGCTCGAAGCGCTGGCGCTGAAATTGATGGACCAGGGAACCAGCATCGAAGAGATCGGAATCACGGGGATTTTCGCCGGCGGGACCGAGTTCACACCGCAGTGGTATCGCTTCTGCCGCGAAGAGCTGCTGGGGCCAAATGTCTATATCACACCAACTTACGGCAACACGCTGATGGGTTTGGCCTGTGGCAAGCCGTTTGATCCGGCAGACAATTACAAGATCACCTATTTCGCCCCGCAACCGCGCGCTGTGATCGAAGTCGTGACGTTCGGCGACTACAACAAGCTGGTCGGCTACGGAGAAACCGGTCGAGTGAAGCTCACCACGTTGACTAAGGAATTGTTCGTCCCCGGCTTCATGGAACGAGACGAAGGCGAACGCGAACTGCCTCATGACAAGTATCCGTGGGATGGGATCAGCGGCACACGACCGTTCCACGTGTTTGCCAAGACGACAACCGTCGGAGTTTATTAGGTTTGGATTTGCGATGTGGGCTCTGCCCACCCTTTTTTAGGGGGAAACTTCGTGTTGGAAATTCCTGTTTACCGTTGGGGCAAGCCTTACGAGAGTATCGAAAAGGCGGACGTGGTGCATTTCGAGACTGGCGAGGTTCTCGCCAAGGTGCATCAAGCCAATGCCGGTCAGTTGGCGATGGACATGCGGCATGCGAAACGGGCGCGCGATGCGTTACGGCAATTCTCGATCCCGCAATTGATTGAGATGACCAAGAAGGCGGCTGATCTCTATTTGAATGGCACGCTGCCATTGGGAAATGGAACGCAATCTCCCGCCGATTTCTGCCGCATGCAATCGGCCACCACTGGACTTCCCGAACACATGTGTGCGGGCAACATGAAGAAGAATTACTTCGTGTTGACCCACATGCAGGAAGTTCTGGAAGCACTGACTCGTGGTCTGCCACTCGATATCCTCTCCAAAGGATTCGGGATGGAAGCACGGGGGATCATGTTGAGCTACCAGGCCAACAGTCCCGTTCTAGGCATGGTCCTACCGTCTAACTCGCCCGGCGTCCATACGCTGTGGATGCCGGTGATTCCATTGCAAGTGGGCCTGGTCCTGAAGCCCGGCCCGCAAGAACCGTGGACTCCGTACCGCATGGCAGAAGCCTTTTTCCAGGCTGGCGTGCCACGTGAAACGATTTCGCTCTATCCCGGTGGCGCCGATGTCGGGGCGGCGGTCATTGAGCACTGTCAACGGACGATGATCTTCGGGGGCCTGCCAACAGTTCAACGCTACCATGGGAATCCTCGAGTTCAAGCTCACGGACCAGGGTTTTCGAAGATCATCCTCGGTGACGACGAAGTTGACAACTGGGAACAGTACATCGACCTGATGGTCGACAGCGTGTATATGAACAGCGGCCGCGGCTGCATCAATTGTTCGGGGATCTGGGCCTCGCGGCATACTCGGGAGATCGCCGATGCGGTCGCCAAACGCCTCGGGCCCATCGCGCCGTTGCCGATGACTGACCCTAAGGCCATGCT
Source organism: Planctomycetaceae bacterium (assembly GCA_028291565.1). Classification (GTDB taxonomy): domain Bacteria; phylum Planctomycetota; class Planctomycetia; order Planctomycetales; family Planctomycetaceae; genus JAKFVC01. The sequence goes on from JAQGHT010000679.1 coordinate 3,954, forward strand.
GGCAGCGTTTACTGTCCCCGGTGTGGCTGAAGCCGTCAACAATCAGATCGACGATGGCATCAAGGCGGCCGGTGGTACGATTACCGAAGTGACCGAGAAGTACCGTGGCGGACCACGACTGGTCAAACAAGAACGGTGCGACTACCTGCGTCCCACGGTTTTGCATTGCACTTCGTCCGATACGGAATTGTCCAAGGCCGAGTACATGTATCCGTTCACGACGGTTGTGGAATGTCCGCAGGCCGAGATGATCAAGCGGATGGGCCAGACGCTGGTCTGCTCGGCGATTACAAAGGATCCGAA
>JAQGHT010000270.1 GCA_028291565.1 Planctomycetaceae bacterium
ATCTGAACCGGTAACTTCAGGATTACGGTCATACGGCCCACTCTTCTGTGTTCGTGATGTGTTGAAGACTCAACTGATCAAGAGTGGAACGGAGTATATCAGCGACTCCAGTGAGAATGAAACGAAAAGAGTGCTGGCAGCATCTCTTCTGCGTTCAGGATTTGGCAGATTCAAATTTCGGACTGCGATGTCGAACCGGCTTTGTCGTCCGCATTTGATACGGTAAGAATTTGCAAACCACTAAATTCATCAGGCTTGTAACCATCCTGAGAATACTCGCCGGGTGAAACAAATCCAGACCCGGAATTTCGGTAGTGTCCTGATTTGAAATACTGCGCGGCGAATCCGGCTCACAGGAACTTGATCACGACATAAAGCACTGTCCTGGACGTGAGGAGGTGGCTAGACTATCAGAGTCGATTTGGCAGAGTCGATCTGGAGCGTTGTCTAATCTCCGAGGTGTTTTTGTTTCTATTCGATGCAAGGCCAAGTCGCCATGAATTTCGTCGGAATTGGAGCTAATTCTCTGTGGTTCATGGCTTCGCTCGTTGGGGGAGTGATGCTTTATGTGCTTTATTTGTGGAGCCTCTGGAGAATCCTGACAAAGATTCATCTGCCTCTGCAATTCCTCGCCTATGCAGTGTTTCTGGACGTTTTCTTGTCCGTGCTTGGCTTTGACGTGGGCCGGTGGTTCTGGATTTGGCCATTGCGGCCACCGATTCCCGTCAGTGCTTTTTGTGCTATCGTTCTACTTGCTTTCGCGAATTGTTCGGCGGGAACGACAAAAGAAGTGCCAAATGCAAATTAAGATACCAGCGGAATTTCCGTTTGCAGGAAGGCCGAAGGCCCACGGAGGTGACAAGAAAATCAAACGCAGAACGCCGAAGCCTCAAGCGGTCAATTGCCGAGCTCAAGTGATTGACGCGCCGGTTGCATAACCTCATGAGAGGGCGACGCCTTTGACAATTCCGCTCGAAATGGAGTTTGAGAAATGCTAATCTGCCAGGAGATCAAGCGGCATCCCCATAGAAAATGAGCGGAAGGAGGGGGATTCGAACCCCCGCTGTCCTTGCGGACAGGCCGGTTTTCAAGACCGGTGCAATCAGCCGCTCTGCCATCCTTCCAATAGGCTGACACCCGACCGTTCCGCCGGGTTCGCGTTGGGGAATAGTCTAACCCGGATTGTTCCCGTGTCAATACAAGGCCGCAGCGCAAGCGAGTGTGTCGCTGTGACTTAATATCAATTGGATCGCCAGGCAGCCTGGGACGGTGAGCTACGTCATCAGGGAAGTACGAATCGATGTCAATGACTCGTGCGCACTCACTTACTTGGCGGCATTGGATGCTGACGTGATTATCCGGCCTGACGATCCTGCCTTCCGTAGACAGACGCTTCTTACCTCGAGGGCATGGAAATCGCAGCGGAAATTGAGATTCGGTTCGGAAAACCGCTGTTTTTAAAAACTCGTCCGGGAAGTGATCGTTTGACACGTCTCATTCCGCGACGATTTCAGTATCATGTGGTCGGAGACCCGCCAGCCTTTGATCGGCGGCCAAATCGCCCACACTTTGAAATCGAGTTATGACTCAACACGCAACAAAGCATATTTTTGTGACCGGCGGAGTTGTCAGTTCGCTGGGTAAAGGACTGACGGCGGCCTCAATCGGACTCATTCTGGAACGCCGCGGCTTGCGGGTTCGCATGCAGAAACTCGATCCCTATTTGAATGTGGATCCGGGTACCATGAGTCCCTATCAGCACGGGGAAGTCTACGTCCTGGATGACGGCTCAGAAACCGATCTGGATTTGGGCCACTACGAGCGATTTACCAACGGGCCACTCTCCAGGGCTTCGAATTGCACGACCGGCCGCATCTATTTGAACGTCATCAATAAGGAACGCCGAGGTGATTACCTGGGTGATACGGTGCAAGTCGTACCGCATATCACTGACGAAATCAAAGCCTGCGTGATGAGTCTACGCGGTGACGATGTAGACGTCGTCATTACAGAACTCGGTGGAACCGTCGGCGATATCGAGGGCTTGCCGTTTCTGGAGGCGATCCGCCAGATTCCGCTGCAAATCGGAAAACAGAATTGCCTGTTTATCCACTTGACTCTGGCGCCGTATCTCAAGGCTGCCAGGGAGCTAAAGACAAAACCAACCCAGCATAGCGTGCAGCAGTTGCGAGAAATCGGCATTCAGCCGGATGTTCTTGTCGTGCGGACAGAGCGCGACTTGGGTGCGGGTAACGCAGAGAAAATCGCGCTTCACTGCAATGTGGAAACGCGGGCCGTCATCGAAGAACCCGACAAAGAGTTTTCGATTTACGAAGTGCCGCTCGGACTGGTCGAACACGGCCTGGATGAGTTGATTATCGAGAAACTGAATCTCAAGGCTGGCCCCCTGGATTTGACACACTGGTCAGAATTGTTGCACCGCGTGCGTAATCCGCAGCACGAGGTCACGATTGCCGTGGTCGGGAAGTACATGCAGCATAAGGACGCTTATAAGTCCATTTACGAATCGCTCGATCACGCCGGATTGGCACATTCGACGCGAGTCCTCGTCAAACGCATTGAAGCCGAAGAGTTGCAAGAGGCTGATCCAGAATCTCTATTAAGTGGAGTCGATGGTCTGCTGGTTCCGGGCGGTTTTGGTATGCGGGGGATTGAAGGGAAGATTGAGGCCATCACTTACGCCCGTAAAAATGACATCCCGTTTTTCGGCATTTGCCTCGGAATGCAATGTGCAGTCATCGAGTTTGCGAGGAATGTGCTGCACCTGGAAGACGCGAACAGCACCGAATTCAGCAGCGACACTGGACACCCCGTAATCTGCCTGCTCGATGAGCAAAAGCAGGTTACGCATAAAGGGGCGTCAATGCGTTTGGGGGCCCAGAATTGTGATTTGAAGCCGGGTTCGCGAGCGGAACAGACTTATGAGACGTCCCAAATTTCGGAGCGGCATCGGCATCGATATGAATTCAATCCGGCTTACCGCAAACAGTTTGAGGCGGCTGGCCTGATTCCAACCGGCTACAGTCCGGATGGCGGGTTGGCGGAAATTATTGAGATTCCCGATCATCCCTGGTTTCTGGCCGTGCAGTTTCACCCGGAATTCAAATCGAAGCCGCCGGCACCGCATCCGTTGTTTGCGGGATTTGTGGAAGCAGCTCTCGCCCATCACCAGCAACGGATGCAGATGGGGGTTTGAATTGAGAAGGACGATCGCCCAAAGTTGAGCAAGCTTGGCGACAAAAGGTCGACGTTGGTTACGATGCAGGGTGTCTCATTCAATTGCGTGCAGACCTTGCACAAATGTCACAATCCGGAAAGCTGTACGGTTCCTGAATCGTCACAATACCGGCAAGATATTGCAGGTCATTTGCCTGCTGAAGGTTACGGCCTGTTTGCAGGTGCATGAATAGGCTTGGGGCGGAGCCCTTTCACCCCCTCGATTGCGTTCTCCGAGCGAATTCGCAATTGCAAGAATCGACTTGTTAGATAAAATTGCTGAATTTCCGATTCCGTAGATTAGAATTGTCAACAAGCATCCGAGTGGTGGTGGATCCCGCGCTTTGACGAGGACGTTCCTCGCGTGGCTTGGTCTCCCTCTCCTTGCCAGGTAGATTTAGCGCTGTCATGTCCCAAGATACCATCGTTCCGGGCTGCGATAACCTCGCTTTCGTTGAAGACCTGTATTCCAGCTATGTCAGGAGCCCGCAGTCGGTTCCGCAGGAATGGCAGACATACTTTGGCCAAATGTTGAACGGGGATCGCGCCACGGCGTCATCTCAAATAGGGCCCTCGTTTTCTCCCCCTTCATTATTCGGCGCCAAAAATGGTTTCGTGAGCGCAAACGGCCATGCGGTCCATGGACACGCCAGTATCGGCTCGGCCGCCGCGAAAAATGGGAATGGCAAACTCTCGGATCACGATCTGCAAGTTGCCATCAAGCAGGAAAAAGTGACTCAGCTCGTCCGAAATTACCGGATGCGGGGCCATTTGTTTGCGAAGGTCAATCCGCTCGGCGACCGCGCGGTCACGACACAGACCTGGCGCGACGAAATGCATCTGGACCCGCAGCATTTCGGGTTCACGGACGCAGACCTGAATACCAAGTTTTCCACAGTCGGAATTGGTGGCGCGGATGTCCTGACACTGAAAGAATTACTGGAACGCCTCCAAAATACGTATTGCCGCAACATCGGCGTGCAGTTCATGCACATTGACAATGTCGCCGAACGAGAATGGTTGCAAAATCGCATGGAAGGGTGTGAAAATCACATTCCGTTAAATCAAAAGCAGCAGTTCCGAATTCTGACTCGACTGACCGACGCCTGGCAGTTCGAGGAATTTCTGAAGGAACAGTTTCCGCAGGTCAAAACGTTCTCTCTCAAAGGGGCAGAAACTCTCATTCCGCTTCTGGATCTGGCGATTGAAAAGGCCGGAGAACAAGGTGTCGAAGAAATCGTCATGGCGATGGCGCATCGCGGTCGCCTGAATGTGCTGACGAATGTTCTGGCCAAGGATAAGTCGCAGATCTTTCGCGAAATCAAGGACTTGGACGGTCATTTGTACGAGCGTCGTGGCGACGTGAAATACCATCTGGGACACAGCCGGGATTGGATCACGACGACCGGCAAGAAAGTCCATCTGTCACTGTGCTTCAACCCGAGTCACCTGGAATTCGTTAATCCCGTCGCCGTAGGCCGGACACGCGCCAAGCAGGACCGGAAGTCGAAAGCTCTCACATTGCAGATTCATGGCGATGCGGCGTTCGCAGGCGAAGGGGTCAGTCAGGAAACGTTGAATCTGAGCCAGCTGCCCGCCTACGAAACGGGCGGTTCGCTGCACATCATCATCAACAATCAAGTTGGCTTCACAACCGATCCCGACGAGGGGCGATCGACTCAGTACTGCACGGATGTGTGCAAGATGCTGCAGATTCCGATTTTCCATGTGAATGGAGAAGATCCGGAAGCCGTGGCACAAGTCGTCAATCTGGCGATGGATTTCCGCGCGGAATTCAAGCGAGACGTCGTCATCGACATGTACTGCTATCGCTATTTTGGACACAACGAGCAGGATCAACCCCGGTTCACGCAGCCGCTGATGTACAAGCAGATCGACGAACGCGAAGGCGTGCGTGAGAGTTATCTCGATCGCCTGATCACGTTGGGCGGCGTAACGATGGAACAGGCCGAGTGGATCAAGCAGCGCACCCAGGAAGACATGGAAGAACAACTGGCGCGCGGTACCTCGGACGATTACAAACCACGTCACGACACTTTGGGTGGTGTCTGGAGTCATTATCGGGGAGGGGCCGACAAGGATACTCCTGATGTCGACACGGGCGTTCCTGTGGCCAAGCTCTCTGCACTATTAAAGCAGATTTCCCAAGTCCCCGAAGGTTTCAAGCCACACGACACCATCAAGTCGATGGTTTTGGCACCGCGCATCAGAATGGCGGAAGGGACACAGCCGTTGAACTGGGGTGCCGCCGAACTGCTGGCCTATGCCAGCCTGGCTTCCACGGGAGCGCCAGTCCGTTTGAGTGGGCAAGATTGTGGTCGCGGCACATTCAGCCATCGGCAAGCGGTCTTGCACGATCAAAACACGAATGCGCTCTATTGTGGATTGCAACATCTCTCGGCCGAGCAGGGCCGGGTCGAGATTTACAACAGTCCGTTGTCCGAAGTGGCCGTAATGGGCTTCGAATACGGATATAGTCTGGACTGCCCCACCGGCCTGGTTTTGTGGGAAGCTCAGTTTGGCGATTTTTGCAATGTCGCCCAGGTCATCATTGATCAATTCATTGTCAGCGCAGAAGAAAAGTGGCGCCGGCTGAGTGGTCTGGTGTTGTTGCTACCTCACGGCTATGAAGGGCAAGGGCCAGAACATTCCAGTGCCCGGCTCGAACGATTCCTCGCGCTGTGTGCCGAAGACAATATCCAGGTGGCTCAACCAACGACCCCGGCCCAGGTTTTCCATCTGTTACGGCGACAGGTCATGCGGTCGATTCGCAAACCCCTGGTCGTGATGACTCCCAAAAGCCTGTTGCGTCTGGCTGCCGCGGCATCACCGATGGAAGACTTGGCCACAGGGACGTTCCAGCGAATTCTGCCCGATAAGTATGTCAACGACAACAAAAAGACACGACGCATCCTGCTGTGCAGCGGCAAGATCTACTATGAGCTGGCCGAAGAGCGAGAAAAGCTGAATCTGCAAGATGTGGCGATCCTGCGTGTTGAGCAACTGTATCCACTGCGTCCCGAGCATATGCAGGCCGCCCTGGCGCCTTACGAAAAGGACACGCCCGTGTTCTGGGTTCAGGAAGAACCGGAAAACATGGGTGCCTGGTGGTATATGCGGATTCACTTTGGCGAGCGACTGCTGGGACAATATCCTTTCTCCGTGGTCGCACGCGGAGAATCGGCCAGTCCCGCGACCGGCTCGCATACCAGCCACCATAACGAGCAGCACAAGATTCTCGAGCAGGCATTCGCCGGCCTGAAGTAAACGGAGTGGGCATGATCGAAGTCCGTGGGCTTTCGAAGCGATTTCCACTCCCTGACGGTCGTGAAGTACTCGCGGTAGATGACGTTTCGTTCGCCGTACGCGAAGGGGAAGTCTACGGATTGCTCGGACCGAATGGTGCTGGCAAGACCACAACCATCCGGATGTTGCTGGGCTTGCTGCAGCCGACTTCCGGTGAAGCTGCGATTGGCGGTTTCCTGTCGTCGCAAAACCCGGAAGAAGTCAAGCGGCGCGTTGGATTGGTGTCGGCCAGTGCAGGTGTCTATCAATGGCTTTCCGTCCGCGAAATGCTCATGTTTTTCGCGGACGTCTATGGCGTGCCGGTTGATCTCGCTGAGCAGGAATTGCAGCGTCTCAGCAAGATTCTGGGATTGGATGAATTGCTGGACCGGCGTTGCGGGACACTGAGCACCGGGCAAAAGCAGCGCTTGCACCTGGCCCGCGCGCTAATTCATGCGCCACCCGTGATGTTGTTGGACGAGCCGACGCTGGGACTGGACGTTCTGGGCAGTCAGGTGGTGCATGAATACATGGCCCACCTGCGAGATCAGGGCAAGGCCGTAATTCTCAGCACACACCATCTGGACGAAGCCGAACGACTTTGTGACCGCTTTGGACTCCTGCACCGTGGTCGGCTGGTGATTGAAGGGACACTGGGTGAATTGCGAGAACAAACCGGGTGTCAGGGTCTGGTGCAGATGTTCTTGAAACTCTCTCATACCGGGCCAGCGTTGATGATTTGACCTTACTTTGGATCATTGACGTTTCGACCTGCCCCCGGACGCCCACGAGGGATAGGAATGTCCGACTGATAGCTGGGCATGTTCGCTTTGGAAAAGTCGGCCTGATCAGTTGACATCGCTCGCGGATGTTGCCAGCCTCTCTCTACGAACTGCTGTTCTGAGGCTTCCTGATTTTTTGGCGCGCAAAAAGGTACTCCACGATGGCACCACATGGTCTCCCGGACACATCGAATGCCGGTCTGATAACTCGGACTTCCGCGGGTGACTTGCCGGACTGGACAGTCGCCGACATGCCGGAGCCGCTGCCGTTCAATGTGGTGAATCTGTTTAAGACAATCGGCCCAGGAGCCATCCTGTTGGCGACATCAATCGGCGCTGGCGAATTGCTGGCGGGGCCGGCTAATGGCGTAAAATATGGCCTGTCGATTTTCTGGATCGCGACGGTCGCGATCGTGTTGCAAACCCTCTTCAATCTGGAAGGTATCCGCTACACGCTCTATACCGGTGAACCCATCCTGACCGGCATCATGCGGCTACGGCCCGGGTCCAAGATCTGGAGCGGCATGTATAGCTTCCTGACGATCGTGCAACTGGGAGTTCCCGCGCTGGCCAAATTATGCGGGCCAGTCGTGTTCGCCGGGTTGCTCGGAAGACTGGCCGGTAAGGAAGACCAGGGCCTGGTGCTTGTGCTCTCGTATGTCGTGATGGCCCTGGCGGTGCTGTTACTCAGTTTTGGCGGCACGATCGAACGAATGTTGGAACACCTATCCTGGGCCATGATTGTCTATATCTTCACGTTCCTGATCATTGCCAATCTGATGTTTGTCCCCGCCAGTCATTGGCAAGCTTCGTTTTTTGGATTCTTTCCGGTGCACACCGTGGTGCAATTGGTGACAGGGCAGATCTCCGCTGGCAGCCTGATGCCCGAAGTGAAGTTCAACGACTTGCTGTTGTTGGGAACATTGGCGGCCACCGCTGGAGCGGGTGGTATTGGAAATCTCACAATTTCCAATTGGTTCCGCGATAAAGGAATGGGGATGGGTAAGCTCGTCGGATCGATCGGAACAGCGGTCGGTGCCGAGCAACACACGGTTGCTCCCACCGGTGTCGTTTTTCCCATTACGCCCGACAATATGCGACGTTGGAAAACCTGGTGGAATTACGCTCAGGCAGACCAGGTCTGGCTGTGGGGCCTGGGTTGTTTTATTGGCATTTATCTGAACGTCAATCTGGCCACTTGGCTGATTCCCGTGGGCGCCAATATGGATGGTTCCAATGCCGCCATGCATCAGGTAGAAACCATGTCGAAATACTGGCCCGGTTTCTGGTATCTCGCACTGCTCAATGCGTTCTGGATTTTGTTCTCGACGCATCTGGGTAATACCGACGTCATGGTCCGAACCGTGACCGACATGTGGTGGGTCGCCAGTCCGAAAGTCCGGGAAAAATCGAACGGCAAAATCAGCACTCTGTACTACACAATCCTTGCCGCGGTCACAGCCTGGAGTTGCTTTGCAATCCTCTCCGGGGAAGCCATGGCCTTATTTAAATTTCTGGGTTTTATCGCGAACCTG
>JAQGHT010000305.1 GCA_028291565.1 Planctomycetaceae bacterium
GATCCGTGATCGAACCCGCTAGTCAAACGTTGTTTCAACGCTGCGAATTGATCATACGAGGGACTACGAACTATTATGAACCGATGGTAATAGACTCGTATGCACTCGCTTGCGCTTCGGGTTTGTATTGGGCCGTGAATCATCCGGGTGTGAAGACTCACCGGGATTCCAGTAACGAAAATGAGACTGCTGCGACGTTCGGGACCGAGTGGTCACTGACGTCGCAGCAGTCTCATAATTGTGTGATCTTCCGCACCAGCCGGAGGCTGACGCTATGGCGGCCTCAGCTGGCTTTGGCGACTTGGACGGATTGCGATTCTTCTTCCAGGTTGCTGGGATAGCCGTACCGTTCGAAGACGCTCTGGAAACGATTGTAGACCCAACGCTGGACGTCTGGATCCAGGTGGAACTCGTTCTTCTTGAAGTCCTTCAGACTGTCCAACTGTTTAGTAATCGCATTTTCGACGGTCTCGAAATTCGGCCAGTTAAAGTATTCGTAGATCTTGCGCATCTCGCCAACGGGATCCTGCTCCAATTCTTCGTACCGCAATTCGTACAGCCGGCCTTTGGGCACCAGGTGCCGCGTGGCATGATAGCGTTTGAAGAGTTCCTCGTAGCAGACACACATGTCCTCGATCATGCCCACGAAATTGGGCCGTGCCAACCCATTGGCCACGAACAGCTTTTTCCGTAAGTGTACAGATGAACTGTAAACGGCATAGGGGTTGCGGACAATGTTGATGAAGTACGCGTCCGGGAACATGTCCAGCAGAATGGGAATGCGATACGTGTGCGTGGGCGATTTCAACAGCATCTGCTTGCCGCCCGATTTCAGACAGACCTTCTTCAGGAAGTATAAAAACTCCCGCTTCCAGAATTCGCGATCGGATTCCGAGAGATTTTCCAGATCGAAAAAGTCCGCGTAGTGTTTCCGGTCCCCTTGAAATGCCAACAGGAAATAGGGCGAAATCAGCGTCAGGTTGAGGAGCGCCATCTCGTCTTCTTGAGGCGATGTAAACGAGACCTTCACGTTATCCATCGGCCGCGTCGCGGGCAGCATCCATTTGGTGAACTTCGTGATCGTCGATTCCGTCAGGAGAAAATGGTGCGGATTGATTACGTGATAGGTATTCGGCGTGGTGAAACGCTGGTCTTCCGCCAGCATATTGTGCAGCCACGTCGTTCCCGATCGCCAATGACCTAATACGAAAACCGGGGGGCCGGGAAACTTGACGTTCTGAATCTGCCGTCCATAAAGCATCCGCTCGGCGAGCCCAAAGATCGAGTTATTGATGTTGCATCCGGTGCAGAGCGCAATTCGAAATGCCTGACTCCAATCCATTGGAGGACGCATGGCGAGAAACCGCAGCCAAGTCCCGAACGTCATGCCCTGCCATACGCTAAATGGACCTTGGCTGGACCCAGACGTCTTATCTTTTTTATTTTCCGGTTTTTCGCTCATGTCGTATACCCTTAACTGACAGAGATCTTCACCTTGTCAGAAATCGTCAGTGGCACGAACGGGCTTGATAGTTTGCCCGTCCGTAATGTTTGGCAGCGAAGACAAATCAGGCCCGGCCGTTAGATTTTACGCGGTTCGCCCAATTGGAGACAACAGCAACCGAGAAAGCGGACGCTGGAGGGAATTTGAGTTGAAGAGGAATCCGCCGTTCGGATGCTAAGACGGCGCAGAAAACGAGAGCGATCCCGGATGGTTTACCACGGCATGCGAGCCCGCAGCGCCAGTTTTGAAGTTGCGCTATTTTCTTGGGAGTTCATAGTCCCGGTAGGGACGATCGACAATAGCCCACCGTTTCAACGGTGGGTCTACCAAAGCAGAGAATGTCAAGTCCCGTCAGGGACGGCAGATCTGTTTCGGTGACGCAGTCAGAGGGCGTTTTTCGGAAATCGTCTGACGTCGATTCCATGTCGATTTTCTGTCGTCCCCAGGGGACTTGGATTTCATTTCACACAATAGCCCACCGTTGAAACGGTGGGCTATTGTCGTTCGTCCCTGCTGGGACTGGAGACATTATACTACCGGCGTTGTCCCATTTCGTGGACCATTTCCACGAGCGCAATGACGTTTTCGGGTTTCAAATCGGGAAAGACTCCGTGACCCAGATTGAAAATATGTCCGGGTCGGCCCTCGGCAGCATCCAGAACGGCCTTGGTCCGACGGCGAATGGTCGCCAGATCCGCATACAACGTGACCGGATCCAGGTTCCCCTGAACCGCGACATCGTGACCGATCGACGCCCAGGCCTCCTTCAGATTGACTCGCCAATCGAGGCCGATGACCTGTCCTCCCGCGGCGCGCAGCAATGGCAACAGAGCGGGATTTCCTGTTAGAAAATTGATCACAGGAACGTCCGGCGGCAATCCGTCGAGAACCATTTTGGTGTAGGGCAATACAAATTCGCGATAGTCGTCGGGCCCCAGGCAACCCGCCCAACTGTCGAACAATTGCACGGCCTGGCAACCATGATCAATCTGAGCCCGCAAGTAGCGAATGAGGCTGCGGGCCAGCGTTTCCATCAAGCTCCGCCAGGCTCCCGGGTCTGTGTACATCCAGGTCTTGGTCAAAGCATAATTCTTCGAGCCACCCCCCTCAATTGCGTACGAAGCCAGGGTAAACGGGGCTCCTGCAAAGCCGAGCAAGGGAATATTTGCGGGCAATTGTCGGCGGATCAGCTTCACGGCGTCGAATACGTATCCCAGACAGCCGACATCTTCGACCTCATGGAATCGTGGGAGATGCGATGGAGTCCTTAAGGGATTATGAATGACAGGGCCTTCGCCCTTCGCATACTCCAAATCGAGTCCCATCGGCTGCAAGATCGGCAAGAGATCGGCAAACAGGATTGCCGCGTCGACGCCCAGACGTTCGCGAGCGGTCAGTGTGACCTCCGCTGCCAAATCGGGTCTCTTGCAAAGTTCAATGAAGCTGACTTTGCTGCGAACGGCCATATACTCGGGCAAATACCGGCCCGCCTGACGCATGATCCAGACGGGCGTCGTATCAACCGGCTCACGTCGGGCGGCTTTCAAAAAGCGGCAATTGTAGAGTTCAGGACTCATGGAGTCAGCGGGCATGGTGTGTTCGGCTTTGGCTATTGGTCACTTGTCATTGGTCATTTGCGATCCCTGAAAGCTGGAGTTTAACCCGCAGGCGCCGATTCCGCATCAATGAAGCACGAGCGGTCTGTAGGACAGGTTTTCAACCTGTCCGTTCCCGGAGCTCGGACAGGTTGGAAACCTGTCCTACTTCAAAATCGCAAATTCAATGCGACTCGTCTAAGGGCTGATTTGCTGCTTTTTGGCGAGTATTTCGCGGCCTTGTTCCAATGCAGCTTTCACCAGATGCCCCATTTTGGGGTGCTCGGGCTCGACATCTGGCGGCAAACCGTGAGCCAGGAGATTTTCCGTCGCGGCGGGGCCGACGGAGGCGATGACACATTTTTTTGCGGCGTCCAGCCAGGCCTGCTGCAGCCCCAGCGATTCCGCGACCTGCAACACGGCAGTCAACTGGAACGAGCTGGTCCACATCAAGACGTCGAATTCCCCTGCGATCGTCCCTCGAATGGCATCCTGAAGAGGTTCGGTATTTTCCGGAAGATCCCAACGATAAACCGGAACGGCGACAACTTCAGCTCCCCGATCTTGTAGTCCGGCCACCAATTCCTTGCTGGGCAGACCGTATTCCTGGATCGCAACACGTTTCCCCTGCACCGGAATCTGGGTGTCAATCAGTTCGAGTAATTCGCGCCAGGTATTCGGTTCTCGGACCTGGTAGTCGAACTTGAGTTGCCACTCGCGAAATACGGCAGCTGGCTTGGGGCCCCGCAGAACGACAATTGTTTGATTGAGAGCGGCGAACAAGTCCGCGCGGGAGTGTCGCGTCTCCAGGACATCGAGCAACCCTCGGGCTCCGACACCCGTCAGAAAGATGACGATGTCAAATCGGCCCCTCAGCAGGTCCTCTGCGAATTGAAAGGCTGCGGGATTCTGCTCGAGTGGAATCTCCCGCATCGAGGGGGCATTGGTTGTGATTCCGCCTTGCCGGTCAATCAACGAACGAATATCTGCAGCGCGCCGGCTTTCAAACGCACAAACACGCAGAGGCTGCGATTCGAGAGATGTCATGTTGTATCACAATCATGTTCTGCGTCCCGGCCCCTGAAATCGTTTCCAATGCAGGCCTTCCGAGGCCGAACGCAAGGCAAAGGACGGACAAGAGCCGTTCATCTCCCGCATTCTATCATTTCTGCGAAACCAGTATCACGCATTCGACGTCCCGCACAATAATCGGCCAAAGAATGAAAAAAGAGTAGTCGGCTGGAAGCATAGGCGCTCGCCCGGATCAGACATACTGTCGTCTCCGGCTACACCTCCAGCCGAACTACCCTTGGTGAAGCAGTTCGAAACCTTGAATTCGCTTGATTCCTGAGCATTGATCAGTGTGTCAGGCGAACGAAACTCTATATTGCACACCCCGTGCCAGAACTCGAAAACAAGTTTTGTGATTACACTTAACGCTAATTGAAGTAATTAGTTGTGTCTTTTACGTTTTCTGAAACCGCTTCTTTCCGAGCATTCCAGGCGGGCGAACTTGCCAAGTTCCTGAGCAATCCTAACACGAAAATGCGCACAGGACATGCGACAGCCATTCGTTTCGGAGTTAACCAAGTTGACCTGGCGGTGACGCTGTGCTGTTGAAAGTTTGGAGTTGCCCCGTAAAACAGAGGTGATTGAATTGGTTGGAAATTATTTCGAATGAAAGCGAACATAATTCATTCACAACGATCGGAAGAATGGTATGTCCCCCGAAGGGGTTAAAGAAATTAGCCGGAGGGGTCGCAGAGCGTCTAAGGAGTTGCGCAGCAATAAGTGCCGTAGGATGGGCACTCTTGCCCGTCGATGACCTGAAAGACCGTAGGCAACTTCCAACAGTTATTGATGCGCCGATCCTAACCTTCGATGAGCTGCGACCCCTCCGGGGTCGGGAATCCCTTATCAATTGGAACCGGGGGTAGTCGCGAGTACGCTCGACCCCCGGCTAATTTCTGTGACCCCTGCCGGGGTCGTGGATGTCGGAGTTTTGTCGTAACAAAATCCGGAAGACGTCAATTTGGTGCCGAGCCCGAATATTCGCCTGAACACGGTGGGACTTCTACAGGGGCATTTGCCAGACTGACGATGATTCCTAGCGACATCAGGCTGACGACCAGATTGCTGCCGCCGCAACTGATCAATGGATGAGAAATTCCTTTGGGCGGCACGAGTGCCGTGACCACGGCAATGTTCAAAGCCGCTTGAAACACAAGCTGCATTAATAAGGTCAACCCAACGATTCGCTCGAAGCCGCCCCGTTGAAGTCGCGATAACAAGCGAAGACCGAAGAATAGCAGGCCGCCCCATAACGCCACCACACTCAGCGTTCCTAATAAGCCCAGTTCTTCCCCGATGACAGCGAATACGAAATCCGTATTGGCCTCAGGCAGAAAGCTGAGCTTCTGCCAACCCCTGCCGAGTCCCACCCCCCAAGCTCCGCCGGCCCCCAGCGTCGCCAGCGATTGCTGAATTTGATAAGGAGCCTGACTTAAATCGGTCCAGGTATCAATAAAGCCGATAATC
>JAQGHT010000327.1 GCA_028291565.1 Planctomycetaceae bacterium
GGCGGCGCCCAGGTATACGAACCCAATGAGAATGGTCAGCAAGCGTTGTGGCCAGACTGGAGCCAGAGCCCAGGCGGGGCGTGCGGAATCCCAGATTCGCAATGGATCGCGGCGCGATGCCAACCAGCTATCCACCGACCAGATTCTGCCGCACTCCGAAACCATCAGCAGCAGTAAACCGTGGGTCGCAATGACTGTGAATTTTGTGATGGAGCTGGACAGATCATTCACCGCGAAAAACGTATGGAATACCAAAGCGCCGCATAATGAAATGCGCGTGCAAAATCCGATGCAGGACGTGACCAACAGCACCACCAGCATGGACATGCAGGTACCGGTCCAAAACGGCGACATGGGTGGAAGAAAATTGGTGTACTCAAAGCTCTCGATCAATGAAGCAGGAGTTCCCTCATTCGAATACAATTCGACACAATAGGGCCAGCGAGCCAGTACACCCTGTAACAGGACCAGGCTCAGCATAATTCGCATCAAAGCGAATCCAAACGGAACCTCTTCGGCGAAAAAAAATTCGTTGAGCTGCTGCCGTTTCGTGGTCCAGATATTCATTTCTCGCCTCCCTGCCTTGCACGATTCGAAGTCGTTCTGGTCTCTGCCACTAGTTGGTGGCTGGAGCACTGATTGCGTTGACGGCGGTTGATGTACTCGACTCTTCACCCTGGAAGTATCGATTTCCATTGGATTGATGTTCGTCCACAATCCAGAAGGGAACGCTGCTGCGAATGGTGTTCTGCAGACGCGGATTGTCGCCGACCATGGTTTGTTTCTGAACTTCAACCCAATGCGGATAGGACTTCACGACCGTCCCGGTCCCATCCATTTCAACACGCACGGTCGTGTAGACATTCTTGTGTTTGGGAGTGTTGTAGCGTGCGTTCCAGACATAATCCGGAAGATCGAATTTCTTAGCCCAGGTCTCTTCGATGATGAAGATTCGCGCGATGGGCTCGTGTTCCGTATGCGCCACAGTGTGGGCGCCCGTTTTGGCCATCCAGCCCGTAGAGGTCGAATACTGAAAACGGCTCAAAGTATTAAAGGGCCTGAAGGTCCCCCAGGGCGCCGGTTCCAGATCATAACAGGTGCCACTCACGCCTTCGGCGACGGCGCGAAATTTGACGTTGTAGGCCGACCAGCCGCAATACATATCCCAGACAAAGAAATACATGACGGGATGAGCGGTCATGCCGTAACGCAGCGTTTGGCTCAGAATTCCGCCAGTCAGGGCGGTCAAATAAGTTGCAATAAATATTCCCACGCACCAGCGACGCATGTGGTGACCTCCTTGTCTCAACATGCCAGGAAAGTCCTTTGTCCCGCGAATGCGGGTCTCGGACGCCACGGGAATATCCAACAATACCGCGACTTGGTCAAGAGGAGTTTTCGGGATAGCGTGCTATTCAGTACGTGTCTGATCAAGGTAAGAACTGACACGTAAATGGCCGCGCGTCGTTCGCGAACTTGCGTTACGCGTTAAACTGCTCACAATGATGCGTAATCGCCCAGACGGGTGACGCTGCGAAGATGATTGAAACCAGAGATTCTTGTAGCCAAGGTTGCCAGACCTTGGGAGTATTCGGGTGGTGAGTCAGTCGACCGCTCCAATCTCTGGCGAGTTTGGCTACATGAATCCCTCGTGGCGTGGCCTGCTGGGTGCGGCGATCTGGATTATCTCCCTGCTGCGGTAAAAAGGTTCCTGCTTATGATGCGCTATCCGATTCTCAGTCTGGGTTTTCGAAATGGGCTTGTTTGGGCAGTCGTATTGGGGATTCTGACTTGCGGTGGGTCTGCCGGCCGCGCACAGGCCGCGGATTTGCCCTTGGTGGAAAACGTCGAGCTGCAGCCATTGGTTTCAGCAACCGAGCGATTGCTACAAGCGTTGGAATTCGTCGGCGCGCCCATCAAGTCGGAAGATCGACAGGCTCTGCAGACGATTCTCAAGGAAACGAACGCCAAATCCGTTTCCGAACGGATCCAGAAGATTCTCGATGCCTACTGCCTGGCCCAAGTGTTGATCAATGCCGAAAGCCGGGTCTCGGTGACGGAAGGCCCAGCTGCCAAAGAGCTGATCCAACAAGGCTGGCGCACGTTTCTCGTAAAAGTGAACAACGAAGCGGGAGTGACAGCGCCTCTCAAACCCGAGAGTCCGAATATCGCCCCCTTATTCAAACGGAGTTCCGGAAGTCCCAAGCCGAAGATCGAAGTCAGTCCCAATGATGTCCCGCAGCGCTTTCTCGATGTTGCGATGTATGACAAACAGCCATTGAAGGCCGAACTGTCTGGCTTGCGGCTTGAATACCGCGTGATCCAACTCTATTCCCGTGAAGTCGGGCGGCGTGAAGCCCAATTGGGTTTTCACGTTGGCCAGGGAACTCAGGACCTGGGATTCCGCAATTCGGTGCCGATCCTGTTTCAGTGCGTTCCGGCGGTTGAGGTTGTGCTCGATATCAAAGACTTTGATGGGAAGCCCACCACCGCGTCATTCATCATCCGCGACAAATTTGATCGAGTTTACCCGAACCCGGCCCGCCGACTGGCTCCAGATTTCTTTTTTCACAACCAAATCTATCGTACGAGCGGCGAAAGCGTGCATTTGCCGCCAGGGGAATATTCCGTCGAAGTTTCGCGCGGTCCGGAATATCTTGTCGAGACCCATCCCTTAAAAGTTCCGGAAAAAGTGACCAGTTCCAAGGCGTCATTCGCGCTGCACCGCTGGATTCACCCGGCGACTCGGAATTGGATTTCGGGTGACCATCACGTCCATGCCGCAGGCTGTGCCCACTATGAAAATCCGACGGAAGGCGTAACTCCTTCGGACATGATGCGACACATTCTGGGTGAAGATCTGAATGTCGGCTGCGTCTTAAGCTGGGGGCCCTGCTGGTACGCTCAGAAGCAATACTTTGAGGGTAAGACGTCGGATCTTTCCCAACCACTCTATTTGATGCGTTACGACGTCGAAGTCAGTGGCTTTCCCTCTTCTCATGCGGGCCACCTGTGTCTGTTGCGGTTGACTGAAGACGATTACGAAGGAACCACGTTGATCGAACAATGGCCCAGTTGGACGGAACCGATTCTGGCCTGGGGTCAGAAACAGGGCGGAGTTGTTGGCTACAGTCACAGTGGTTGGGGGTTGGCACTGCCGGACATCGACGCAGCCGGAAATCGGATTGAAACGGGAAAAGGCCAAGCGGCCAGCAAACTCCCAGACCTGGCGATGCCGAAATTCGACGGTATCGGGGCCAACGAGTATATTGTGACGACAACCAGCGGCGTCTGTGACTTCATATCCGCCGTGGACACTCCGAGTATCTGGGAGCTCAATATCTGGTATCACACCATGAACTGCGGCATGCGGACCCGGATCAGCGGTGAGACCGATTTCCCGTGCATCTACGGGGACAAGGTCGGATTAGGCCGGATCTATGTGAAATTGGATGCGGGTCAGGAACTCAATTACGACAACTGGGTTCAAGGACTGAAACAAGGCCGCAGTTATTGTGGCGATGGACTGAGCCACATACTGGATTTTCGAGCGACTCCGTTGGGGGTGGACGGTAAGCCTGGAAAGGCATTAGGACTGGGGGAGCCGAACGACAAAGGCCAGTTCAGCCAGCTGAATCTGGAACGCCCAACGAAAGTCCGAGTCGAATTTGAAGCTGCGGCATTACTTGCACCGCAACCAACTCCCGCGACGGAAGCCATTCGCACACGTCGTCTCGATCACAAACCCTATTGGCATCTCGAACGCTGCCGCATTGGGGAAACTCGAGAAGTTCCCGTGGAAATCATCGTCAATGGCAAAGTGGCGGCGCAGAAAAATCTGGTTGCCGATGGCAAGTCGGCCAACTTCGCGTTCGACCTGGATCTCCCGCATTCGAGTTGGGTTGCCGTGAGGATTCTCCCCTCCGTGCACACGAACCCAATCTTCATTGAAGTCGGCGGCCAGCCGATTCGCGCCAGCAAGCAGAGCGCCGAGTGGTGCATCCAAGCCGTCGAGACCTGCTGGAAGGCCAAGAAGAAGGGGATTCGGCCCGCGGAACAAGCCGCCGCGAAAGCCGCCTATGACAAAGCCAGCGAAATTTATCGACAAATCGCAGAAAAGGCACTCACGGATACACCATAAGATTTGCAGCGCCCCAAGTCCCTAAGACATTCACTACCTGAGGAACAACCTGATTATCATGTCCGAATTCAATCGCCGCTCATTTCTCGCCACTTCAGTGGCATTGGGTACCGCAATCTCGCAATCATCGATCCAGGGGCAGGAAAAGGCCGAAGATGTCAGCCAGATCGGGAAGACTCCGCATACTAAGTTCGCGGTCAATATTGAAATGTGGTACCGAAAATTGCCATTCCTTGAGCGGATCAAAATGGCCGCCAAGTATGGCTTTCCTGCCGTTGAATTCTGGCCCTGGCAAGGGAAGGATATCGACGCCATCGCCGCATTAAGTAAAGAACTGGGGATTGCGATTGCTCAATTCACCGCTTGGGGTTTTGAGCCGGGAATGAATGATCCCAAGAACCACGCCGCGGTAGTGAAAGCGGTCGAAGAGGGATGCGCCGTCGCGAAGAAACTGAACTGCAAAATGATGTGTGTCGTAGGCGGAAATGATCAGCCGGGCATGACTCAGGCGCAAATGCATGCCAATATTATCAAGGGCTTGAAGTTGGCCGCACCGGTCGCCGAAGCCAACGACGTGACATTGATCCTGGAACCGATGAATATCCGAGTCGATCACAAGGGACATTGCTTGTACGGCAGTGCTCCGTCGATCGCCATCTGTCAGGCCGTCGGTTCGACTCATGTGAAGATCAACTGGGATCTCTATCACATGCACATTACGGAAGGCGATTTGTGTGGGCACCTCAGAGAGGGAATTGCGGCCAAACAAATCGGGTATCTGCAATTAGCCGATCACCCTGGTCGGAACGAACCCGGTACCGGAGAACTGCACTACAATCGCGTTTTGAAGGAGGCACACGACTTAGGCTATCGAGGCTTTGTCGGACTGGAATGCAGTCCCAAAACAACCGAACATGCCGCGGCGGTAGCTGTGGCCAAGGCGGATATCTGGTAAGAAATCGAAGGTGGAATATTCATGGCGAGTGTTGGGCAAAAGCCCGATGGTTCTCGGCCCGGATGATTCCTGTTTCTATACAAACCCGAAGCGCAAGCGAGTGTGTTCACGGGCTTGGTATTGAAGTATTAGCTGCGGGTAACTGACTCGGACGCACTCGCTTGCGTTTCGGGCCTGGCTGTTGTGGTCCATAGTCCTGTCCTGGCGATTTGCTTCGCGCCTGTGGCAGCGCCAACACGATCCGGCTCAGGCCGGACGCTCGCCATTTTCGGACCACTTTTCGTGGACCTGCAAATGACCAGCACCATGAAACAACAAGGAAAAACATGTCGGTAGAATTGGCTCGCCGGTTAGCTTTAGAATTGCATCAGCTTCCGCTCATCGATCCGCATTCGCACATCAATCCACATGCGGCTGCGAGTAAAACGCTCGCGGACCTGCTAGGGTACCACTACTACACTGAGCTGGCTCATTCGGCCGGTCTTGAGAAATCGCAGATCGAAGAACCGGGGCTCGATCCAAAAGAGAAAGTGCAGCGACTCGTTGGAAAACTGGGCGATCTGGAAAATACGATCCAGTACAGTTGGCTCATCGAGATGTGTCAGGTCTTTTTTGGCTTCGAAGAAGACCGGCTGACTCCGCACAACTGGGAACGACTGTACGATACAGCGGCGGCTCGAATGGCGCAGCCGGATTGGGAAGAGCAGGTCCTGCGAATCAGCCGGCTGGAACAGGTTTTTTTGACGAATGACTTCGATGATCCGCTGACGGGATTTGATACGAACCGCTATATCCCTTGCCTACGGACTGATGATCTGGTGTTCCATCTGGCGAAATCCCAGACGCGGGAACGGTTGGAGCAAGCGACGGGAATTACGGTTTCAGATTCTCGCTCGCTCTCCAGCGCCATCAGCAAACTGTTCCAGCATTTCACCGACCATCAATGCCGAGCCTGCGCGATTTCACTGCCCCCGTCATTTACGCCCGGTCCTGTCTCGGCGGCAGCGGTGGAACCCGCACTCCAAAACTTACTGGCGGGCCATCCTCTTTCCCTGGATGAGGCAACACAGGTCAGCCACTTCGTTTTCTGGAAGCTCGCGGAATGCTGTTCCGAGTTCAAGCTGCCGTTTGATCTTATGATCGGCGTCAACCGCCGAGTTTATCCCGATGGGGTCTACCAAGGGCAGGACTTGTTCGATCAGCGCTGTTC
Source organism: Planctomycetaceae bacterium (assembly GCA_028291565.1). Lineage (GTDB taxonomy): Bacteria > Planctomycetota > Planctomycetia > Planctomycetales > Planctomycetaceae > JAKFVC01. Next base: position 6,307 of record JAQGHT010000327.1, read on the forward strand.
TCTGATTCAATATCAGCAGCTCTTGAACGCGTTTCCACAGGTAACGTTCCCGATTTCGGTCCTGGCGAGTGTCAGTAATCAGGAACTGGTCAGCTACAGCTGGATCTTTCCGAATGTCGTCACCAACGGGCATTGGTGGTATTCCAATATCCCGGCCTATATCGAGACTGACTGCCGCAGCCGTTTGCAAGCGGTTCCGCAGACGAAGCAGATCGGCTACTACAGCGACATGTACAAGCTGGAATTCGGATTGCCTAAATTTACGATGTACCGTCGTGTGCTGGCGAAAGCACTGGCCGAAGATTTTGTGATTGCCCGAGGTTGGAGCGAAGAGCGAGCCCTGGAGCTCGGAAAGCGAGTTCTGCGTGGCAATGTGGAACGGATTTTCAAAATGTAAATTCGGGAACAAGAACCACGACTCAACCGCCAGTCGCGACAGCGATTTCACCGATTCCAGACTTCGAGATTTCATTCCACTATGCCCGCAAAGTCCGAATTCATGCTCACCCTGGAATCTTCCTGCGACGAAACGGCGGCGGCGATTGTCGATGCGGATCTGAATGTGCTGTCCAGCGTCATTGCGACACAGGAAGAATTGCATCAGAAGTTCGGGGGTGTGGTCCCCGAAATCGCCGCGCGGGCACATCTGCACCGTATTCTGCCTGTCATTGATGAGGCTCTCAAGAAGGCCAATAAGTCGTTGGCCGATCTGAAAGCGATCGGAGTCGTCACGCAGCCCGGCCTGGTGGGCTCGCTGCTGGTCGGTTTCACGGCCGCCAAGACGTTGGCGATGGTACTCGACATTCCGCTGGTTTCTGTGAATCATGTGGAGGCCCATATTTACGCCTGTCGGATGGCGGCGGGCAGGGAAGTCTTTCCAGCGATTGGATTGGTAGTCAGCGGAGGCCACACGAATCTCTATGATTGCACCGGTCCTTTAGATTTCGAATTGCTTGGCTCAACAACGGACGATGCGGCCGGTGAAGCATTCGATAAGGTCGCATCATTGCTGGGTCTCCCTTATCCTGGCGGCCCGTCGATCGAAAAGCTGGCTGCACTTGGCAATCCGCGAGCCCACGCGTTCCCCCGCTCATACTGGCACGATGCGCGGCTCGAATTTAGCTTCAGTGGTTTGAAGACGGCTGTGTTGTATGTCATTCAAGGGCAGCCGCCCCACCGTCGTGACCCCGCGACTGTCACGCCGCAAGTCATCGCCGATGTTGCCGCCAGCTTTCAAGAAGCAGTGATTGACGTCTTGATCCGCAAGTGCCGTCAGGCCTTGCACCAGCGAAACCGCAGAACTCTGTGTGTCGGTGGCGGAGTCGCGGCAAATCGTCGACTTAGAGAAGAACTGCAAAAGCTGGCAACTCAAGACGGAATCGAAATCCATATTCCTCCGCTGAGTCTCTGTACCGACAACGCCGCCATGGCCGCAATCGGATGGGAAGCCCTGAACCGCGGGCTGACAATTCCACTCGACTCGGACGTCGTTCCAGGACTTGTACGTTCGCCTCGAGTTTAGAATATAGCGGTCGGTGGTGCCGGAGTCCTTGGGTAATACCCCTGTCCGCTCTGCTTCAAAACATCGCAACTTCAAAACTCGTGCTTCGGGCTTGCATCCGGCCGTAAATAAACCGGTCTAGCCAGAATCGGTCGTTGCAGTAAAATCGCCATCGATCTGTCGGACATTCTCCTTCCTGTCGCTTCCCTCCGTATTTGCAATCCCCTCATTTAGACCCGCAAACAGTCATGGATGGCTGGGCTCAAAAAATCGATCAATTGCGATCACTTGTGCGTGGTTTCTCCCCCATGCAAAGGATGAGTCTCTGCGCGGTTTCGCTGACGATTTTGGGACTATGCTGCTGGCTGGGGTATTCCGCATACCATCCGAAGCAGGAGTTCCTACTCGGCGGAAAGGCGTTTTCCAAGGACGAACTGAGTCGCACACTCGAGGCCTTTAAAGTTGCGGGACTGGTGCAACACCGGGTGGAGGGTCAACGGATTTCTGTTCCCGCTCTGGAGGCGGATCGATATACAGCAGCCGCAGTCGCTCAGAAAGCGCTACCAGCGCAATTTGCCGCGGAATTCGACCGCATGCAGTCGCGAGTCAATGTTTTCACTTCCAGCGAACAACGTCGAGAACTGCTCGAAGAAGCTCGCAAGTCTCGATTGGCGCAGATTTTACGTGCCATCCCCGAGATCGAAGACGCCGTGGTCGAATGGGATCGCCCAAAATCGACAAGCCTCTTTCGGCCGCAAAATCAACTGGCAGCACATGTGAGCGTCCGACCGCGTGGCGGACATCAACTCTCTTTGGAACTTGTCCAGTCCTTGAAACAATTCGTCGCCGGAGCTTTGGCAGGAGCCAAACCGGAGGATGTCACCGTTGTCGATATGAATACCAGTCATGTCCATGGGCGACGCACAACAGCGGAAGCGGCATCGGATCGGATCCAATCGCTGGCCAGGCAATCGGCTGACGACGTCACACGTCAAATCAAGCAGGCCCTGCAATACATTCCGCATGTGCTGGTTTCGGTCAACGTCGAGATGTTGTCGGAAGTCGAAGCGGATCGGACCGACGCCATTGATGATCTGGATGTGGTACCGATTCAATATCAGACCCGACGTGGAGGAAGTCCAAGGAATGCCTGGTCCAATCGCTCCATCGCGGCCACCATTAATCCTGTGTCGCTCTCAAAACGCGAATTTCAGGCCCATCGAACTGCGCGAACACTCACATCGGACTCGGCCGACAGCACTCACGCAGAAGCACCAAACTTGGAAGGCATGCTGCACAAGTCGGTTCAAGTCGCCATCGCAATACCAGAGGATTTCTATTCCACACTGGCCCTGAGACAGGGAATTCAGCCCGGGACGACTCTGGTTGCTGACAGTGAATTTCGTGCAGCCGTCGCGAATATCAAAATGGAATCGCAACACGGCATTCGCGAACAGCTCAGCCGTCTGCTGCCACTGGGAACACCTGCTGAGTCCATTTCGATCACGAACTACACGCGTCTGAGTGTTCCCCCGGAATCCGGAGTGAATATGAAACCAGCCGGTACCCGTTCGAAAACATTCTGGGACTGGGTCAGTCTGTCAGGAATGGTGTTTACCGGATTGTGTGTCTGCTGGCTGGTCAGCAGATTGGCACTTCGCAATCGAGACAGAGCGACAGCTGCAAATCGTTTGGACGTCGTGGAAGAGTTTCCGCTCGGCACCCTCGACGGTGATTTGAAAACGGACACTTCGCTCAAATCAGGATTTGCAGAACTTCAGACTGCGCCGAAAGAAACTCTCAAACCGCCTCCAGAAGCATTGAATCCCTATTCGGCCATTTTGAGCGAACTGGCCGAGCGAGAACGAGATTCGGTACTGGGCCCGCCCGGACAGGGAGGCATGTTCGAATTCCTGTGCCAGCTCGCACCAGCAGAACTGGCTGAATTCCTGCAACAAGAGCACCCTCAAACGATCGCGCTGGTTGCGTCGGGAATGCCACCCACGCGTGCAGCGGAGACACTGCATGCGTTGCCAGAAGCATTGCGGTGGGAAGTGACTCAACGAATCTCACGCCTGGGCCACGCAGCTCCTGAAGTTTGCCGCGAAGTGGCGCAAAGTCTTGCTTCGCGTTTGCATGAAAGTGCAGGTAAAACTTCAAAACAAACTCCGGCTGTTCAGCGAAGGCCTGGTTTTCGCCAACGCACTGTGTCCCGGCAACAACAATCAGAGACTTCAACAGACATCGTATCAGGATCAGTCTCCACGTCTGATCGAGGGCCGGTGTCGTTTGAAGACTTGTGCGTCCTCGATCGAATGTCATTCGCAGCCGTGTTGCGGGCCGTCGATGCGAACTCATTCGCCGTGGCACTATTCGACCGGCCGGAACCATTCAAGCAAAAATTTGTTTCGATGTTGCCTCGAGCAGTCGCTGCCGACATCCTGCGCCAGACACGCGAACTGGGACCACTCCGATTGAGCGACATTACCGCCACTCAAGATGCCATTGCGGGAATCGTCTGGAAGCTGGCTCAACAGGGTACGATCCAATTGCCACCCCATTTGGTCAGACCAAGAAACGTGTGATAGTTAAACTGTTCGCGTCCACGAATGAGTCATTTTCAAGACTTATTGCCGCGATCAATCGTCTCAGGCTTAACCGTACGCGGTGTAAAATATGTTGGTTTCCGAGTCTGCAAGATTACTGAAAGCGGGAACCGCTCTTCCACGGAGCCAATCGGTCTCGTTTCAATTCGCTGATTTTGAGCGCGAATGCGAATCTCGGGTGAGAATGGCTCGCGAACAAGCCGAAGAACTCATTCACGCGGCGCAGGCTGAAGCCGAACGGGTGTTGCTGCAAGCTCGGCAGGAGGGCTATGCCGCGGGACTGACAGAAGGGCGACTCGAAATCGAACGTGAGTTTGAACCACGAATCGCGGAAGAAGTTCAGCGTCGACTTCAATCGCGGCTGACCTGCGTCGTTTCCGCACTCCATGAAGCGACTTCACGGCTGGTCCAGGACCGCGAGCAGATCGTCTTGCAATGGGAGAAATCGGCAATCGGATTGAGTGTCGCCATCGCCAGACGAATTGTGCGCCGCGAACTGCGGTTCAGTCCAGAACCACCACGGGCACTCATTGCCGAGGCTCTAGAACTCGCATCAGGAGCCACATCCATTGTCTTGCGGTTGAATCCCGAAGATGTCGCGGAACTTGAATTGTCGGCGGCGGAATGGCAGCAATTGATCCAGTCACATCGTCAGCTTACCGTCATCGCAGATTCGTCCCTGTCACGCGGCGGGTGCCTGGTCGAGACACCAGAAGGCGAAATTGACGGGCGGATGGAAACTCAGTTTTCTCGAATCGTGACGGAACTCTGGGGTGAGGAAAGCTGACGTGATTTGTTACTATGTCTTTGTTACCTGTTCTGTGGTTTCAAAGACTTTTCATCGCTTTCCAACGCGAAAATCAATGAACCCTTTAGCCACGGGCGAGAGACCTGGATGCTGAACCTGGAAGATCAAGTTCGCACACTCGTTCCATTGGGGATTACGGGACGAATCAATCGCCTCGTCGGCACGACCGCGTCTGTGTCGGGGTTACCGGCTCCCATGTCGGCCGTGTGCCGGATTCATCGTGAACAAGGCTTGGCATTGATGGGCGAAGTCGTCGGATTCGACGGCCCGGAAACTCTGATCGTGCCTTACGGTGACTGGTCAGGAGTTCGCCGCGGTAATCGTGTTGAACTTCTCGAATCGATGCCGCGTGTTCGTGTTGGCGACAGTCTGTTGGGGCGTGTCATGGATGGACAGGGACGATTTCTGGATGATCGGCCCGCCCCCTTATCACCACACCGAGTCCTGTTACACCGCGAACCCATCTCTCCTCTGAAGCGACCGCCCATCGATACCCCCTTGGGTACGGGTATTCGGGCCATCGATGGATTGTTGACCTGCGGACAAGGCCAGCGAATTGGGATCTTTGCGGGCAGCGGAGTCGGGAAAAGTCATCTTCTGGGTCAACTCGCGCGATCCAGCACCGCGGACGTTAATGTCGTGGTTCTAGTTGGTGAACGCGGTCGTGAAGTTCGCGAGTTCCTGGAAAAAAACCTGGGACCAGAAGGCTTGGCCAAAAGTGTTGTCGTAGTGGCCACCAGTGACGAAGCAGCCGTCTTGCGACTCCGGGCCGCCTTTCTCGGGACCGCGATTGCCGAGTACTTCCGGGACACGGGCAAGAATGTCCTGCTGCTGATGGACAGTGTGACTCGGTTCGCCGCTGCGCAACGTGAAATTGGCGTGGCCGCCGGCGAATCTTCAGCCACGCGCGGTTTCCCTCCCAGCGTCTTCGCGATGCTGCCCAAATTGTTGGAACGCACTGGCCGGACCGAAGCGGGAACGATCACCGCGTTTTATACGGTTCTGGTTGAAGGAGATGATCCGCACGAACCCATTACCGATGCCGTCCGAGGCATCCTTGATGGGCATATCGTCTTGTCGCGCAAGCTGGCTCAACGTGGCCACTGGCCTGCCATCGACGTTCTGGCCAGCTTGAGCCGATTGTTTCCGGATCTGTCCACGCCGGGCCAACGCGCTGCGGCGCAATTGCTTCGAAAAGTGCTGGCAGCTCACGCGGCGGCGGAAGACCTGATTAATCTGGGAGCCTACCAAAAGGGTGGAGATCCGGTTGTCGACGTCGCTCTGGAATTCATGAGTGAAATTCAAGCCCTGTTACAGCAATCCAATGCAGAACAAACCGCGCCTGATGCCACAATGAATCGCCTGCGGCAAGTGGCGGATCAGATGTCGGCGGCTTTGCGAATTTGACAAATGTGTTTTATGAGCACTGCACTCAGGACATTACAAAAACTCCGACAAATCGAACTCGATCGATGTCGCGTTGCGCTCGGAACATCACAGCGGCACGAACAGGAAATCAAAGAACTGCTTGAAGCGACACGAGCGACGCAGGCAAAGCAATTAACCGATCTCAAATCGCTGACGTCTGCGGGACCGATTCCCGTTTCGATGATTCGGCTGAGGCATGAGCATCTGGCGGACCTCGCGGATCAAGTGGGGGAACTCGATGCGGCGATCCTTACCGCTGAGCGGGAAACGCAAGCCAGGATTGAGGTGCTCGTCGCAGCCGAGAGGCAGTTCAAAGTCGCGAAGAAACTTCAGCAACGATCGAACAGTAATTAGTCCGAATATTCACCACCGAAAACAAGCCCGAAGTGCAAGTGAATGCGAACGAGTCAGCAATCAGCGGTTCAGACTTCGCTATAGGAGCCTGTCAGACTTCCGCAGACTACCCGGATGACTGCACTTTGTGGAACGTCAGGATGACACACAAGCCAGAGGCTTATGCTACGAATAGTCATCGGTTCAATTTCCAGCGGCGTGTCCGTGCTTTCGCGGGTCACTGGCACCTCGCAGGCCATCTTGTTGGCGCGACACGGCTTGAACAACGGCCGATTCGCCGCGACGGCTGACCTGGTGGCCGAGTTTTATCAACGACTTGGAAGCACTGTTGAAGAGGGGCGGTTCCAGCAGCAGTGTGTCGGGCTGCCATTGATGATGG
>JAQGHT010000366.1 GCA_028291565.1 Planctomycetaceae bacterium
CGTGAATTTAATCATTGCAACACAACTCATTCTGAAGTAATAGTTTAAGATGTTTTTTTGCCGTCGAAATGTGGTCGCCAGCCTCATTTCCAGCATCCGTTATCAGGACGGCAATTCGAGTCGGATCGGCTGTAATCGCGTTGAGGTTTTCCGAGGCGCAAATGGAATTGGAGAAAATGGACACCCCGGCGATCATTTCCGTTCGATTGACACACTCATGAAAGGTTGCTGTTGGATCGCCCCACAAGACACATGAAAACAATGTGAATTGCAGGCTCAATGAATGAACCGGATTTACCGGCCTTGAAGACTGTGAAAGGCCCACTATTATCTACCCGTGTGATCAACCATACTGCAGAGCGAGCCGGGATGTTTCATTTCCAAGACAAGGCCCCTGGCGGTAGGGCCTAAGAAACGTGCCGTTTTCCGCGGTGGATTTTTTCCCAGTTTGTACTGTTCGCGGCCACGAATGACTCTGTTTCAAAACTGATCCCCGCGATCAAACGTCTCATTCTTAGCCGGGCTTGGTATAATCGTCTCAGTCAACTCCTGTAAGGGAAACAATGTCCGCCACGCCGCTCGCCGTTCAACCGGCAGAACACTCTACAAAGGGCCCCAGCCTGGCCCGTTCCATTCGCGAGTTGCTGACGATTGCTCTGCCATTGGCGATTAGCGCCGGTTCCGTCACGATGATGCATCTCGCCAATCGTTTGTTCCTGACCTGGTACAGCCAGGATGCACTCGCGGCGGTCCTCCCCGCCTCGATGTGGAATTGGACTCTGCTGAGTCTATTCATTGGGACGGCGCAATATGTGAATACGTTTGTCGCTCAATACGAAGGAGCTCAGCGACCCGACCGAGTCGCATCGGCGATCTGGCAGGGAGCCTACTTCGCGATTGTCTCCGGCCTGTTGCTGACCCTGCTTTCGCCATTCACATCTGTTATTTTTCATTATTTCTCAAATGATCCACAAGTTCGAGATCTGGAAATCCAGTATTTTCAAATCGTCTGTCTGGGGTCATTGCCGGTTGTTTTGTCGAGCGTCCTGGGCTGCTTTTTTAGCGGTCGCCAATTCACACGCATTACGATGATTGTCAATCTGACTGGCAGTCTGATCAACATTGCCCTGGATTCCGTCCTCATATTTGGATTTGGGCCGATTCCCCGCTGCGGTATGGTCGGCGCCGCATGGGCGACCGTCACTGCCGAATACTCGATTCTGTTGATCTACCTGGTCTTGTTGTGGCGCAGTCAAGACGCGGCGCGCTATGGGTTGTGGAAGAATTGGCATTTCGAGAGCGAATTGTTCCGCCGATTGCTGCGATTTGGACTGCCCGGTGGATTTCATTGGCTGGTGGATGTTCTGGGGTTCTCGGTCTTTATCTTTCTGATCGGAGAGATTGACAAGCAGGTGGCGGCGGCGACGACACTGGCCTTCAATTTGAATACGCTGGCGTTTTTGCCCGTTAGCGGGCTGGGAACGGCCGTCAGTATCCTGGTCGGAAATCGCATTGGAGATGGCAAGCCCGATGAGGCGGCCCGGATTACGTGGCTCGCTTTTGGTGTCGCGGCGATTTACATGCTGATGTTTGGCGCAATCTTTGTAGGTCTTCCTGATTTGCTGTTATCCCCGTATGTGACAGAAACCAATGTCGAGGAATTTGAAAGAATTCGTCCAATCGTGGTGAAGTTACTGTGGTTCGTCGCGGTTTATTCACTGTTTGATGCAATGGCCATCGTCTTCGGCGCGGGATTGCGCGGCGCAGGCGATACCCGGTTCGCGATGCTGTTTTCTTTCCTGAGTTGCTGGCTGCTGATGGTTGTGCCGACTTGGATTGGTGTTTCCTATTGGCATTGGGGCGTCATGGCCGCTTGGACGGCTTGCACGGTGTATGTCGTTTTCATGGGGTTGGGGTTCGCAGCGCGGTTTCAACAAGGCAAATGGCGCTCGATGCGTGTCATTGAAGTTCCCGCGCCTGATATCGTGGAATCACCCGCACGGGAAGACATTTTGCCCGCGTGACATCGAATTTCAAGCCTGCGGTACACGCATCTCACGTGTATTGGTTATGCTTATTCACGATCCACGCGGGCCGCGTGTACTACAGGTACTGCCAAGGAGTATCCCCGCAATGTCGGACGTCTTCCCGGTGAATGACTATGGGCCATTGATGCCGGGATTGATCATGGCTGCGGTAGCGGTCGTCCACGTCTTCCTGGCTCAATTCGCCGTGGGTGGCGGAATGCTGCTGTGTTACATGCAATGGCTGGCCATGACCGGCCAGAATCCCCACGCACGGACATTCGTCAAAGGCTATTTCAAGGTCGTCGTGCTGGTCAGTTTCGTCCTGGGAGCCCTCACAGGCGTCGGAATCTGGTTTACGGCGATTCAAATCAGCCCCGCTACGATCGGCGCGATGGTTGAGAACTTTCACTGGCTGTGGGCGACTGAATGGTTGTTCTTCTGCCTGGAGATCGTCTCCGGTTACTGTTTTTACCGCTACCAGTCGCGACTGACAGATCGAGACGCATTAACCCTGCTGATTATCTACGCAATTGCGTCCTGGGTCAGCTTGTTCATCATTAACGGCATTCTGTCCTGGCAACTGACGCCGGGAAACTGGCTGGTGACTCACAGTCTTGCCGATGGATTCTTCAATCCCAGTTTCTGGCCCAGTCTGTTCTTTCGGACCATCGTTTCGCTCACCTTGGCGTCACTTGCAGCCTGCGTCGTCATTAATGTCATGCGCGGCCTCGACCGGGACGCGAAGACCTTGCTCATCAATCGAGTTTCGATGCTGCTGGTGCCAATGATCGTAATGCCGTTATTAGGGTTCTGGTTTCTCGCCGTGATGCCTGCCGACAGTCGCAGCTGGGTTCTCGGTGGCAGTCCGGCGATGATGTTGTTCCTGAATATCTCGATCGGCGCTTCGCTGGCAATTGGTGCCTATGCTCTGTTTGGGCTGGTCTTACAGCGGTTGTACATCAATGGTGCCACCGCATCGTTGTTGCTGTTGCTGGCATTTGGCGCGACCGCAGGTGGTGAATTCGTTCGCGAAGGCGCGCGAAAACCGTTCTCCGTCCGGCACGTGTTGTATTCCAATGCGATTCGCCCCGAGGAAGTCGCAACACTGCGAGAAAAGGGCTGTCTCAGTAATGATTCCTATCCGTTGCGTTATGCAAGCACGTATCCTAACGATCAAGTCCGTACAGGCGGACGCGTTTTTCGACGCCAATGCCAAGTCTGCCATACAGTTCAAGGGACCAATGGACTTGTTGAACTGACCGGCTCATGGGATCTGAACCAGATGCGATTGAACGTCGCGAAACTGCAGCACACCAAGCCGTTCATGCCGCCCTTTGCGGGAACGGCAAGAGAACTCGAATCGCTGGTGCAGTTCATCAATTGGTCGGGTAGTGACCGGCCCCTGGAATGGCCTGCCAGCAATAGTTCAGAAATCCTTGCCGAGATTGAGAAATGGATCCAGGAAGCCGGAACCAAGCCTGGTGATTTCGAACAAAATCGAAAACGCCTGAAAGAAGACGTTCCTGAAAAGCCAGTTGCACTCTGAACCCGCTCGAAGGAAGACACGAGAACTCTATGCTGTTCCCCTGCGGATTACCGTTTCCGACCGCCTTCTATCTGATTCTTTACGTTTTGACGTTTGCGCTGCATCAGGCGTTTATGCACTACGTTCTGGCAGGAAGCCTGTATGTCGCGTGGACCATGGCTTTCCCTGGTACATCGAAGAATCAGGGTGAACTCGCGAGAAGCGAACAGCCACTGGCGGCTGTCTTGCGGGACTGGATGCCGTTCCTGTTAAGCGCCGCGATTACCGCGGGGGTCGCGCCCTTGTTGTTCATTCAAATTGTCTACCAGCGGCAGTTCTACTCCGCCAATTTACTCCTTTTCTGGCGTTGGATGACGGTGGTTCCGGTCTTAATCGTCGCGTTCTACCTGTTGTACCTGGTCAAAAGTTCAATCATGAATTCGTGGCCCCGAGCGCTCCGCGCAGCCGTTGCGGTCGCGACGGCTGGTTGTTTTGTCTTCGTCGGGTTTTGTTGGACGGTCAACTATTTAATTGGGATCAGCGAATCGAAGTGGCCCGAAATCTATCAGACGGGGCAAATGCCCTTCTTCGCCAGTACAGTTCTCTCGCGGATGGCAGTCTGGATTGGAGGCTCGTTCGCGACTATGACTGCAATCGTCGCCTGGCAATTGTTTCAGCAGCAGAAGCGAAATATCGACCGCAACTTGTCGGTGGAAATCCAGACGCTCTCGTCACTGACTTTTGGAGGGTTGGCAGTTCTGTTCGCAGCCGGACTGATGGCGATATTCGAGTCGACAGCCTCGACGAGACAGGCCGTCTTGGGACTCGGAGCATTTCCCTATCTGTTCCTTTCGCTGGCAGGAATTGCAGCGCAAGTGGGCGGGTGGGTGGCTCAACGGCGATTGAGTCGGCTTCGCGGTCAATGGCTGACGGTCATCTCAAGCGGAGCCTTACTGACGCTGCTGGGCATTTCGTTTACTCGAGAAGCGGTCCGCTCGAATCTTGTCGATCTGACCAGTCAATATGAAAAGCATGCAGAGGCCGCCAAAGTGGGCGGATTTGCGGTCTTTTTGATCTTCACGGTGCTGGTCACCGGGGTTATCGGCTGGTGTCTCTGGATCGTCCGTCAGGGACTATTGCGGACGGAATCCGCGGCACGGGAAGGCGACGCATCTACACCTAAGTATGACTGACATTGGGAGAGTACTTTCGTTAATATGGAATCGCGTCCAGCACAAGCCTGATTCGCCTCTGCTCGCAGTTCACAACTGACGACACGGATGTCATACCGAGTCTATACCACGCACGGTTAAGAATGAGACGTTCGATCGCGGGGATCAGTATTGAACAAAACTCATTCGTGGCCGCGAACAATATAGATCGCTCTGTATTCGATTCCATCAAATGAAAGGCCAGCGATGCCGTCCCACCCGGTTTCAGCCTGTGCAAAGCTTTTATTGATCATCGTCATAGTTCCAATTTCCGCTGGCTTTGCCGCCCCCCCGGAGAAAGGCAAGCCGGTGATCCGTCAGTGGACGATCACTGCACCAGGCAAGCCAGCTGAGAAAATCGATGCCGAGTTGATCGATGGTAAGTCTGGAATCGTGCGTCTGAAGAATCCCATGGGCGCGGAGATCTCCGTCACTCTTGAAATGCTTAATGACGCGGACCGGCAAGACGTCTACAAAAAGCTGGGAATGGCTGTAATTGACATCACGGGCATCTGGCGTAGTGATTCAGGCTCGTATTTTTCTTATTCCGAAGGCAAAGATGGCAAGGTCTATGTCAGACTTCTGGAGAGTCCTCATTTGTCATCACTGGATGGCGTCCTCATGCGCCAAACGGTCAAGTTGAAGTCAGAGCAATGGATCTGCGCTTTCAAGGGTGATCCTAAAAATCGCACATTGAGCGGGTCCGCATATTGGGCGGTTTTGCCCGATGGGCGAGTCCGAGCCCATTTTGATCATTGGTGGATCCCGAACAATGGAGCGACTCCCGTCAAGCGGCCCGACAAGATGGCATCGGCTCTGGTCAGGCTGGATGGTGACAACATCCCGCGTCACATTCTGGAGCTGTACATCAAGGGAGATGCCGATCATTCCGAAGAAGTTTATGCCAATGCCGTCAGCAAAATGAGGCAAGTCATTCTTCTGGACTGGTACAGTCGCAAGCGAAAGGTTTCAGTGAAGGATTTTCTCGCCGGAAAGGGCCCCGCCGCGGATCCTGGAATCGGTGAGATCATCATCAATGCCGTGTCGATCAGTGTCCGGAATCGGATGCTCACGGGGATCCTGCAGCTGCTCTTTCCGGTCTATACCAGAAAAGAACAAAAGGTCTCGCAAGATCTGGTTTTCAAGTATCTCGAATCCAGAAAGGCGATTGAAAAAATGGAGCCGGCCGATTTCAAGCGCTGGCTGGAATCTGAACTTGAAGCCCGACTTAAAGGGACTGACCTCAAGCCCGATACATTCGCCACTTTTATTCGTTTCATGGTCGATGTTCATGAAGAGGTGAAAAATTCACCGATTTCCGCGCTCGACTAGCGAGGGTGACTGACGCGTTAATCCAAGCCGGAAACGCCACATCAAAACGTGTTCTTCGGACTAGAATCGTATCAGAATGACGCAAACTATCCTGCCATCGGTTCTGCAGGTGGCAAAATCGATCTAGACACAAAATAACACTTCCGCAAAAATCCCCCCCAGTCTGAGGTTTCCGTAGTTGCGCTGCGGTGAACTGGAATTGCCCGCACAAATCCAGCACCATCGAGTTCTTCTGCGACCCAGTTCCTCAGAATCTTTGCCTTGTTCCCTGCTGTCATTGATATCGACCTGGAATTGGATTGGATGCCCCACCCGACGGCATCACACCAATTTCGTCGCGTATCAGGCGATGCATTGCATCGCCACCCAGACCCAATCGCGTCGTATTTGACCCAAAATTGTTCATTGAAGGATCCTTCTCGGAGTGCGGCCGTGAGGACTGCCAGGGCTTTGCCCATGTATCAGCCTCGACCCACAAGCTATTCCACCCCATTGCTGGGCTGCCTGCTGGCGATTTCCGCCGTGGGATGCCAGACCTATGCGCCGAGTGGGTATGGAGCGCCGGGGAATTACAGCTACCCTGTCTACCAACCCGGTACTGTCATGCCCTATAACGGGCCGACAAATGGCGTTCCTGGTGGATTTCAAGGTGGCCGCGTCATTCCACCCGGTCAGACGTTCCCGCAGCCGGGGATGTTCCCGCAAAATGGAATGCCTGGCGGATATCCTAATGGACAACTCCCACCAGGTGTGGCTCCGCCGTTCAATCCTCAGGCCAATCCCAACTACCAGTTGCCACCAGTAAACCAAAATCCCGGAAACGGCACGAATTTACAGCCGGGCGGTATTCAGGGGGCTGACGTGGACGGTGCGACTTTCGGACAGCCCGGCCAATTCCCCAATTCGCCAAACTCTCAGCGACCGAAAATGCCCGCTGAAGAGCGGCTTGCAGTTCCGATGTATGATGATCCGAGCGCACAATCGGGAACGACTGCCCCCGTTAATAACACCAAACCGCGAACCGCTCCGCCAGCCAATTTCGGCGGCCCCGAAGATTTCAACGGAGATTTAGAACCCGGAAAACGAGCAACTCAGAAGCTGAAGGAAAGTGAGGACGAACCGGCTGTTCCAGCTGCCGCGGTTCCTAAAAAGACCAGTATGATCATTCAGGACACCGACGGGTCGACTCAGGAATTCATGCCTCCGCTCGACACGCAACTGGCTCAACAGGGGGTAATTCAAACGGCGCAACACATTGAACGAGCTCCCGTTCAGCGTCCCTACGGCCGGGCCGCCAACGGACATGGTTGGTTTCGAGGTGTCGTCGATTTCGATCAACAGGAAAAGACCTGGTACTTAATCTACAACCCGACCCCCGACGAAAGCGATGCAAGGGGCGGAATTGTCACGCTTCTGGAGCACCCGAATTTACAATTTCTCAGAAGTGATGACACGGTTCTCGTTGAAGGCATTTTCGAACCGGCAGCCACTGACCGTTACGGACATCCGAAGTATCGGATCAATACCGTGAAACGCCTTGTGGCGCCTCAGTAATATTCATTTCGCGAGATTGGCTACCTCATGCGGAATGGGACTTATAGGACGCATGGGACTTATGACAGCAATAAGTCCTATCGGTCCCATTTGTCCCATCAAT
>JAQGHT010000410.1 GCA_028291565.1 Planctomycetaceae bacterium
GGATTTCGAAAAACGAAAAAACCGCGATCCAAGGTTGCCCATTAGTCGCGGCTCAATTGAGACTTGGCGAGCGGCAGACCTCAGCCTGCTGGCGAAAATCGACGCATTTCCAAGTATAGAAACGGCATCTCGCCGCTTACCTGCCTATGTTTATACTGTTCGCGGCCGCGAATGAGTCTTTTTCAATACTGATTCCCGCGATCAAACGTCTCATTCTTAACCGTGCGCCATAGAGTGGCGAATCGCTGTCTTCCCAATCATTCATGGAGACAAGCTTCGCCCCGCAAAGTTCGAAATCTCAACTGCGATTCCAAACTTCAACTGGCTGCAACTTCGAATGAAAAGAGGGGGCTGACTTTGCGAGCCTTGGCCAGCAACTGTGCTTTCTCCCCTTCATTCGCAGACTTTTCATAAAGCTTACGCAACTTCACCAATTTCACTTTACGCGCCCGACGACGACGAATCTCGCGGGTCCGTTCGACCGATCCCATCTGTGCATTCTCCTAAGTTTCGCCCGCAGGCTGAAGTTTTTCCTGGAAAACAAGCTCGCACTTTATCACGCAAACCCTTGTGCGTCAATCCAACGCGGAGAGGCTACTGAGCTCGCCAGGCTCGTGAAAGGCGTGACTCTGGCAAAGTGCGAGTTTCGGAGATAATCCGAAACACGCAATTGTCGCGGGTAAATAGAACTCTCACAGCGCCCGAGTCAAATCAGCCGACCGATATCAAATGCAGGGGCTTTGAATCCAAGATTTGGCAGGACAACCGGCAGGTAAGATGACGGGGATAGAGGGAAGGGCGGAATCATGAAGATAAATACAGAGGATCAAAATATCGGTCGTTTCTTGTCCTCATTAATCTGCCAAACATCATTCTGCCTTTCGCTCCCCTTTATCCTGCCAAATTTTCACTGCGAAGGGCGCTCGTTAAAGGTTCGGTCGTCCCTTGGATCTGATGCGTAGTGAGAACGACTTGACGTTTGACACGCAGGTTTCTCGAATCTACTGCAAATCAATCAGGGATTCTTCAATCCGCCAAACCGGCGATCACGGGCCGCGAAATCCTTTAGAGCCGCGATCAAATCCGGACGCCGGAATTCGGGCCAGCATTTCTCCGTCACCCACAATTCCGCATAGCTGATCTGCCACAACAAGAAATTGCTGATCCGCATCTCGCCGGCGGTGCGAATCACGAGATCCGGGTCGAGCATTCCAGAAGTATAGAGCGCTTGTGAAATCGTCTCTTCCGAGATTTCACCGGGAGAAAGTTTTCCCTCTGCCACTTGCTGAGCAATCTGCCGCACGGCGTCAGTCAACTCGCTACGGCTGCCGTAATTCACGGCCAGACACAAGCACATCCCCGTGTTTTCACGGCTGACTTCAAGCGTCTTTCGAACTTCCCGCAACACGCCAGCCGTCAGTCCCGTTTCACGGCCGATCATGGCGAATCGCAGGCCTTGCCGCATGATCTCGGAACGCTCTTCAATCACGTACTGTTCCAGCAATCGCAACAGGAAATCGAGTTCCCGCTTGGGGCGTTTCCAATTTTCGCTGCTCAAACAATACAGCGTGAGTTGCTCGACACCCAATTCCGCGCAATTCTCGACAATCGCCCGCACGCTGGCCACTCCCCGCCGATGACCTTCGACCCGCGGCAGGCCCCGTTGCTGCGCCCACCGGCCATTGCCATCCATAATCACGGCGATGTGTCGTGGCAACCGATCTGCCCGCAAGCCTTCCGCCGCGAGCAGTTCCTGCGCCTTGGTAGTGACCACGAGATGTTTTCCTGTACCCGCTGCAATTGTGTCTGCCCGGATAAAACCGCCGAAACCGTCCCTTGATGCCGCACGTTTATCCGCATCCTGACATTCTCTCGCCCCCCCGAGATTCCGCAAGGGATAAGCGATGTGCTCTGTAAACAGATCCTGAAGGACGAGCGCCAACATGTCCAGTTCCAGTCCGAACAATTGAGCAAACTTCGCTTCGGGCGTTGGTGGCTCCCGAAACTCCTGACAACCGGACTACAACGATTTCTTTATCTCGGGACAACTCAGGTTGTGTGGTTGTTCCACCGCAAAGCAATTCGTCGAGGCGGGCTCTCTTACTGGGGGTGGTCGCAAGCGTGTTGGCGCACATTCAATCGGGCAATCGCGAGTAGCCCTGAGGTTACGAGCCGCTCAACATTTCAGACCTCGCAGCCCCACAAACTGACAACACCCACGCGCAGTCAAACCGACTGCACACCGTATTAGAACTGCAACACTTCGACACAAGCACGACTTCACCGCACGCAAAAATCCACCCCAACATCATTCTAAATAAACACTTGCAACTCAGCTAAAAATCCGCGACAGATTTGGCACAGCGTGTGCGTTATCACATATTCCATGAAGCCCAATGGAACGGACTTCAACATCACGACGATCTTCGTGCAATCGATCGAGATGCCAAACACAATACAAATGGCACGTTTCAGGGACTGGGTAGTCACATGAAAAAGTTACTGATGGTTGCGGTGTTGGCGGGAGCAATGTTGTTCACAGGTACTGTTTCGACAGCCAAAGCGGATGTCTTCCATGCGACCCCTGTGGGATATCACCATGGCGGATACGGCGGGTACCACGGCGGATATGGCCCATATCACAATGGGTACGGATATGGTCGAGGCCCGGTTTGGGGCGGCGGATACGGTGGCTGGGGCGGATATGGCCCAGGCTATGGCAATTGGGGTGGAGGCTGGGGCGGCAATTGGGGTGGTTGCTACAGGCCACCAATTTATCGGTGGTAAGTGACGCGAATGAATAATTTCCATTGAATCCGCATCATACAACGATCACCCGATAACTCAACGCGCCTGGTTCAATCGGAATCCAATTTGCACATGGAACACGCTTACAACCCCAAAACGACAATCAAATCTCAGGGCTCCGAGCGGCATGCCAGCCAGATGGCATGCCGCTTTGTCGTTTTCAAG
>JAQGHT010000488.1 GCA_028291565.1 Planctomycetaceae bacterium
TCAAGGTCGTCGCTTTAATTGACACCGATTCCGATCCCGATGTTGTCGACTTGCCAATTCCCGGCAATGACGACAGCATTCGTTCCATCGACCTGATTCTGCAACATCTCGGCGATGCGATCATTGAAGGCAAATCGAAGTTGCCACAGAATAACAAGGATAAGGCACCGGAGCCCGCTCCAGTGCCCTCATTCAAGTAATACCGGCCGAGTTCACAGATCAAATTGTTGGCGGTTTGAAATAATCTTTCATGAGCAAGTGATTCCCACTACGGGAAGATGCCGCGTCGAGTTTTCAAACCGCATCGACAACGTAGTCCAAGTCGCTAGATTTGGGGGCTGGCCTGGAGATCAGGCCAATGGCTCCCGATTTCTAGCGGGTTTGGCAACGAAAAATTCTTTTTGGCGTTCCCTGATGGGATGCCTTTGATTTACGATTCCAATTGCGGACTCAAATTGGCGATTTGAAAAATCGGTTTAGACCGGGTTCAAATGTTTCGATTTCAGCCGCCTGCATTATATTAGTGGGATCAAATTGCGTTGCGAACGCCATTTGAGAAATCCCTGCGAGAGAAGGAGACGTGTGAGATGGCCGAGATTACCGCGGAAGCTGTTCGTGCTCTGCGAGCCAAAACTGACTTGCCGCTGATGGATTGCAAGCGAGCCCTGACAGAAGCCAATGGCGACGAGAACCTGGCGATCGACATCCTGCGAAAGCAGGGATTGAAAGTCGCCGGGAAGCGGGCTGACAACGCGACCAATGAAGGCCGGTTTTTCGTTGCCGCCAAAGCGGATGGTTCTGAGGCGGCGCTCGTCGAAATGTTGTGTGAGTCTGCTCCTGTCGCCAAGAGTGACGACTTTCTCAATTTCGGCAATGCGTGTGCTCAACAGGTTTTGAACGGTCCAGGGGCCGAAAACGGTGAAGCGTTGTTGACGCAACCCAATCCGGCTCAAACCAGCCAGACGCTCGGTGACTTGTTGTTGGACGTGATCAACCGCATTCGTGAAAAGATTGTGGTTGGCCGTGTGTGGAAAGTCACAGGTCCTGTCGGTGGCTATGTCCATCATGACGGCAAGACCGCCGCATTGTTCCAAGCTTCTGGCTCGGGCACAAAATTGGACATCTTGAAGGATGTCGCGATGCACATCACCGCGATGCGTCCATCGGTCACACTCAGTTCAGAGCTCGACACGTCAATCGTCGCCGTCGAAAAGAATCGGTTGATCGAAGAAGCGGCCGCCTCAGGCAAACCGGCAAACATCATTGAAAAGATGGTTGAAGGTCGCATGAAGGTGTTCTATGCTGAAAAAGGCTCATTGGCCGATCAGCTGTTCGCTAAAGACGATACAAAAACTGTCGCCAAGGCTCTGGCTGAAGCAGGTTTCACAGCTGTGGGTTTCAAACGCGTGGTTCTTGGTCAAGCGTAGAGTTGATACTGGGTTCAGATGACAGTTGGAAACCCGGTTTGTTTCAAACCGGGTTTCTGCATTTGAGGCGCATCGACTCAAGGTGTTCCCATCGGAAGGGTGGGGCTCCTGCCGAACCAATACTTCTTTTAGATACCGATCACTGCAGTGGTTCGTCGGGAGCCGCACCCTTCCAGACAGAATTGGTCAATTCGCGACACATTGACCAGCGGATTGAACTGGCTTTGGTTTGGATTTTCTTTCCAGGACTCAAAAATGGCTGAAAACGCAACGACATCTGGCAACCTGGTCTACAAACGAGTCTTGTTGAAACTCAGCGGTGAGAGTTTCGGCAGGGCTGGTGAGTCGGGAATCAGCATTAATGAGATTCGCGGCATTTGCGAGCAGATCAAACGCGTCATGGAGACCGGGGTGCAGCTGGCAATCGTTGTAGGTGGCGGCAATATCCTGCGAGGTCGAAATTTCGCCGCCTTTAGCGCCACGATCAATCAACCGACAGCTCACTATATGGGGATGTTGGCCACGGTCATCAACGCACTGGCCCTGCAGGATGCACTGGAAAACGTTGGAGTGTCGACGCGTGTGCAGTCTGCATTGCGAATTGAAGGTGTTGCCGAGCCCTTCATTCGGCGTCGCTGCGTGCGGCATCTGGAAAAGGGGCGAGTTGTCATTCTGGCCGCTGGTACAGGCAGTCCGTTCGTCACGACTGATACCGCAGCGGCACTGCGTGCTCGGGAAATCGACGCGAATGTGGTCCTCAAAGCGACCCGAGTGGATGGCGTTTATGCCGAAGATCCCGAGAAAAATCCACACGCCGCTCGCTTTTCTGAGATCAGCTATCAGGAAGTGCTGAATAAGAATTTGCAGGTCATGGATGCCACAGCCATTCATCACTGTATGGAACACGGTATTCCAATCGTCGTGTTCAATTATTTGAAGGCTGGCAATATCGAACGAGCTTGCGCGGGAGAGCGCATTGGAACTCGAGTTGCAACGGCCTCCCAAACAAACGGCGGTCGTTAATCAGATCGTGGCGAGCGATAGGTGCCAAGTCGATAGTGATCGATGGCACCGGGCACAGGAAGATCCAGGCCAGACCGATTCACGTCGTGATTCGAAGTTCGGTCGAGCCATTGTAAGTCTTTGCGTTCAACGAAAGTGCGTCTCACCGAAGACTCAGCATTTCTTTTCATCGGACACTCTTTGTTCGAATTCCTTCCGCAAAACTGGACAGATGCCAAAACGCGACGTAGGGTTTTCCAGATTGTTGAATTGGGCCACGACGAAAACGACTCTGTAATGCAATTTCCACTTTGAGTTGTGGAAACAATTGCAATGCGGAGCTGCGTCAAGATGTGGAGCAGTTTCCACGGCCCGAAACGGGGATTTGAGTGGGCTATTTGCGACTCTTTCCCAAAGTTGCAGCTTGTTTCAGGGCCATTGGTATTCGCTGATCTAAGATCCTAGATGGACCAGCCGTGGTCCGGGAACGTCTGAGTCCGCGATGCAATTCGGACAATTATGCTGTTTGCGGTCAAGAATGAGTCATTTTCAATACTGATCCCCGCGATCAAACGACTCATTCTTAACCGTGTGCGGCATAAGTCCGATTTGTGGCACTATCCAAGAATCAACCGCAATGCGTTTTGCCAACCTTCGCCTATCGAGCTGGATCCCGCCATTGACGGCTTTGGTCCTGCTCCCCTGCGCGGTAGCTCTCGAACGCCGCTGTGACTGGACGCCCGGCGCCGCTTGCTTGCTGCTGCTGTTGATCCCAGTCTGTGTCGCGAGTCTGGCCGACAGTCCTTGGGGGTTGCTCCTCACAACACTCGTGGGAACCAGCAGCATCCTGCACGAAGGATTTCTGGATTGGCCTGCCAATGGAGAGTTTCTAGAAGCTCCCGCATTTCCATTTGTCGCATCAGGATTATTGGTGATTATTGGGCCGCTGTTACGGCAACTGGTCTACTTGAAACACGATATCACGGCAATTTCGCCCGTGCCCGATCTGGCAAGACATTCTGAAATTCCAATCTTCGAGGTTGTTGAACGCCAAGCCCCCGATACCTCATCGACGGAATCGCAAGCGTCTGGTGCTGCAATCACCGAGTTGCTTGTCCAATCCGAATTGGAGTCGCCGCCTGAACTCGCAACTCCTCTGCAATTGCAGGAAAGCATCGAGTCCGAGGATCCACAGTTGTTGTTGACTCTGCAGGAAGTGGGGTGGCGAGTTGCTACTGATTTCGATTTGGCGACGCTTTATCAAACCGTTCGGCATACGACTCAACGCATCTTACGCTGTCAGCGTTGTTCGGTGCTGCTTTGGAATTCACAGGATTCGACTCTCGTTGACGCATTACATAACAGCGAAGTGTCCGAAGCCCCGATTGCCTATCCGAACCGCGGCATGCTGGGTTGGGTCGCGAAGAATCGAAATCTGCTGGTCCGTTCCGACGTTGAGAACGATCCAGCCCTGAAATACTTGCAGCGGCGTGACGAATGTCACATCGAGGCCGTCGTACCATTAACTGCCGGTGGTGAACTTCTGGGTTTGTTGACCTTAGAGGGCGTAAATGCCTCAACACCGCAGTTTCGCCGAATGCTGCAGCTGTTGGCTAATGTCTCTGCCCTGGCAATTAAGAATGCCCGGTTGTTTCAGCGAATTGCTGAAATGGCCCGTCGGGACGGCCTGACGGGATTGTTGAATCATGCCAGTTTTCAGGAACGATTGCGGGAATTGGTCGATGCAGCCCAATGCAAACAGCTGCCTCTCACGGTCATTATGAGCGACGTCGATCGTTTCAAATCGATCAATGATACCTACGGACATCCGGTCGGAGATCACGTACTCCGAGAAGTCGGCAGAATCTGGCGAACTGTCGTCCCCGAGTATGCACTCTCCGCGCGGTATGGTGGTGAAGAATTCATTTGTGCCATTCCTGGAATGGGACTGGAACGAGCCTCAGATTTGGCCGAAGCCTTGCGGCATACGATTGAGACTTTGCCGTTAAGTTTTGAACGCGGTGTAATCAGCGTGACCGCGAGTTTCGGAGTCGCTCAATTAGGATTACCCGCTCGAAACGCAACCGAACTCGTACGGCTGGTTGACGAAGCGTTGTATCAGTCGAAACGGGGGGGACGGAATTGTGTCACCCTGGTCCCCGCCACTCGTCAGGCGACGAATCAGGAACAGGTCCCAGTTTAACGGCCAGTAACCGGATCCAACTTATACCGCGCAGGGTTAAGAATAAGACGTTCGATCGCACTGATCTGTATCGAATAAGACTCATTCGTAGCCGCGAACAGTAAGACTGTCGAACTACGGGCTCCAAGCCCGTTAGAAACTACCGCTTGTAGATCGGAAGAAATATGGAACTCACAACCGCAGCAATTCCCCAACCAGAATCCGTGCCGACGGCCGAATCAAATGCCGAAGAAGTAGCGATCGCCCGGAAAAAGCTCGCTGTTATGATCATCGGAGGTTTAGGCTTCGCGGCGATGGCCGCCTTCTTTATGTTTACGGGAACGTCCGAAGACTCGAAAACCGCCAAGTCCCAATCGGGACCGTTAGTGCAATTTCAGACCATGATTGGGATGGGACCGAAAGCGGGAGCGACACGATTCATCGCCCCCATTTTCGGAGCTCTCGTCATCGCCGGAATGGCATTGTCACTCTTGTCGGCCGGTGGCCGCGATGTTCAAACGGCAAAAGAACAGGCGAAAAAGGGCAAAAAGCCAAAACCAGCAGCGAAAGAAGCCGAGACGCCAGAGCCAGAACCGGAAGAAGAGTGCAATCTCGCAACTTACAAACTTTTCAAAAGCCTGCTCGAACCGCAGCCTGCTACTGATGCCTCGAGTACGCAGGCAGAACCCGCAAAAGTTGCGGAAACGCCACTGGTCGGTTCCTCGACTTAGAGCGGATTAACCTTTTGAAGTTGGTCGCTTTTGACGTGGTGTAAATGCGTCTGCCGTCCACGAATTTCGCCCCCGTTGCCCCCCGTCAGGGGATTTGATTTAGCCTGTCAGTCAGCGTTCCACCGACACGGGGGCGGCGGTGACGAAGTTTCATGGAAATAGTACAGCTTCAAAAGCGGGAATCGCGCACTGTGCTGGCTGAAATTTGGAGTTGACACGCAATACAGAGGCGATTGAATTGGTGGGAATTATTTCCAAAGAAAGCGAATGCAATTCATTTACCGCGATCGCGAGAATGGTATGTACCCCGGAGGGGTTCAAGAAATTAGCCGGGGGTTGAGCGAAGCGTCTTCACCGGTACGGTGCAGACGCGCAGCGACACCCCCGGATCTGAGACAGGACCTGATTCTCGACCCCGGAGGGGTCGCAGAGCGTCTCACCGACGATGTTCTGCGACCCCTCCGGGGTCGAGAATGCCTGATTGATTGGAACCGGGGGTAGTCACGAGTACGCTCGACCCCCGGCTAATTTCTGTGACCCCTGCCGGGGTCGTGGATGCCTGAGTTTTGTCGAAACAAAATCCGGAAGACATCAATTTGGTGTCAATCTCGAATTTTCGCCTGCACAACCTCACCCTTCCAAATCAAATAATAATTGCTTTGCCGGTCCTTATCCGCGAGATCAATCGTTTCGTTCTTAACTGTACGCGGAATAAAAAACTGTCCAGCGACCAATTCGTTATGCAATCTTCTCACCCCATACCCGATACCGCCGAGCAAATCACTCCAAGTTGTGATCCCGTGCATCAGCAACATGCCTCGGCGAACGAGTCCGCGTCAACAGAATGTTGTGGCGGCGGTGATGAGGCCCATCATTGTGCCATGACGTCGACCGACGGAGTGATTCGCCCGGGTCCGCTGGATGGCTGCCCGACTCCGTTGGGGTGGAGGCAAGTTCTGGACTCTTTCCATCAGCAGAGTACCTCCTGGGAAGTTCCCCGTGAGGGCTACTCGCTGCGTGGACGTACCTGGGGCAATGGACCGCCTCTGTATTTGTTGTGCGGCATGGGCGGTACTTCCGATTCGTTCTGTTTGTTGGTCTATTTACTCAAAGATTTGTTTCGCTGTGTCATTTATGACTATCCGGGAACGCTGGATCCCACTCCCCGACGCGGGAAATTGACTCTAGAATCACTCCGCGACGACTGTGTCGCGGTCGCCAATTACCATGGCGACGA
>JAQGHT010000497.1 GCA_028291565.1 Planctomycetaceae bacterium
CGATTTCAAGAGACTTTGGGCGATTTCGGACACTCGCCCAAAGTCTCACGACTTCAAACGACGAGGAGTTTCTCATCAGAAAGAGGTTTTACTGTTCGCGACCACGGATGAGTCTTTTTCAGTGCTCATCCCCGCGATCAAACGTCTCATTCTTAACCGTGCGCGGTATTATGGCGTTGAGTGTTCCTGCCCATGAGACGGTTCTCGTCATCCTCGATAACGTCGATACTGACGACACAATGGCGGCTATCGCGACAATAGGCTAGAGTATATTCACAACTCAATGTCAGATTGCGAATCCTGTTGGAAACTTTGAACGTGTCATTCGCGGCTCACGTTCAAAGTTTGGACTCAGTGTATTTCCACACTGAAACTGTCGGTGAAATGAGGGCTCCGGCGGCCCACCGCCCACTTTGCCGTGGACGATTTTGCAGAAGTTCCAATATGGAGATACTGAAGACCAACGTTTCCGGGCCATCTGTGAAAGAGTGGCCACGATCCTGCATCGCACCAATCATCACGCCGAATGTTCCTGCATCGAATTCTGGGGTTACCGTGTCAGACGACGTCTCATCAGATTCCGCCACGTCTGCGACTCAAACGGCTGCCGAGGGACTGAATCCCATGCGCAGCGTGCATACGTCCAACTTTTCGCAGATTCTTGCGCACATCGGGGCCTCGTTACTGGTGACGACGTATCAAGCAGGCCGTCTGGTCATCTTGCGGGATGACGGAGGCGTCTTGAATACGCATTTTCGGATGTTTCCCAAACCGATGGGAATGGCCCTGGCGCCCAACAAACTGGCGATCGGCACGGAAATGGAGATTCGGGAATATCACAATGTTCCAGCCGTTTCTCAAAAATTGGATCCGCCCGGGAAACACGACGTCTGTTTTCTGCCCAGAACTGCCCACGGCACGGGCGATGTTCAGATCCACGAAATGGCCTGGATTGATGACGAAGTCTGGTTCGTCAATACCCGCTTCAGTTGTTTGTGCACGCGCAGTCACAATTATAGTTTTCAACCACGCTGGCGGCCTCCATTTATCACACAGCTGTCACCAGACGACCGCTGTCATCTGAACGGGTTGTGCGCGGTCGCTGGACGTCCGAAATACGTCACGGCATTGGGTGAGACAAATGAATCGGGGGGCTGGCGGCAGAACAAGCGATCGGGCGGGATCCTGATGGATGTCGACTCGAACGAAATTATCTGCAGGGGTCTGTCGATGCCGCATTCTCCGCGCTGGTACCGTAATCGCCTGTGGGTTTTGAATTCGGGAACGGGCGGCTTCGGGACGATTGATTTGCAAACGGGCGCTTACCAGTCGATTACGGAACTTCCCGGATTCACGCGCGGAATCGACTTTTTCGGACCTCTGGCGTTCATCGGGTTGTCTCAGGTGCGGGAATCGGCCGTATTCAGTGGAATCCCCATCGCCGAACGTCCCCCCGAAGAACGCGCCTGCGGTGTGTGGGTCGTCAACATCGAAACGGGCGAGACGATCGCGTTCGTCAAGTTTGAGGATGCCGTACAGGAAATCTTCGCAGTGCAGGTCCTGCCGAATTCCCGTTTTCCCGATCTGGTCAATGAAAATCATGACATCATCGCCGGCTCGTTCGTACTGCCGGATGAATCGCTGGCCGAGGTGCCAGAGTCATTGCGACACCTTCCTCCAAGCTAGAGTGGTTTAACCTTGATGTTCCGGTTTGCGAAATGACACAGGCCATCGCTCTACCGCTGCACCCAGCAGTCAAGCAGTAACACAGCACTGGGCATCGCCAGGCGAAACCAATCTGAAATCAACACGTCAAAGGCAGATTAGCGGGTCAGTTTTGGATGTCCATTCCAAATTAACCCCGGGATTCCGCCACTTTTAACCACAAAACATGTCATCACTTTTTCAAGGAACCCCAATGCTCTTGAACCTCAATCTAACGACATTGGCGCGGCGACTCGCTACTACGTGGCAAAAACTCGCCGAATCGCCGGTGTTAGCGCGGAAGCGGGTTCGCCAGGGGAGCGTGGAAATTCTTGAAACGCGGCAAATGTTAACCACATTCACTGTCACGACACGATTTGACCTCACCGATCCGAACGACGGTGTGATGAGCCTGCGTGAGGCACTGACGGCTGCAAATGCGAATTCTGGAGCTGATGACATCGTCTTTCCGGCAGATGTCAATGGCGTGTTTAATCTCACCCAGGGCGAATTGGAGGTCTCTGATCCTGTCGCCATTCATGGTCATGGAACCGCCAGCACAATCGTGGATGCCCAGAACGCCTCACGCGTCTTTCTCCTGACCAGCACGGCGGGTAATGTCACATTTGACGGAATGACCATCGCCGATGGCAAGACGACCGGGGATGGTACACGCTACGCAGGTGCGGGAATTGGTTCAGCTTCTCATGGCACGCTGTCGCTGTTGAATAGTACCGTCACGGGTAACGTTACAACCGGGATCCGTACGGGTGGCGCCGGACTGTTCATTTACTACGAGTCGACGCTTGTGGTGACGAACTCCACAATTTCATTCAATACAACGACGGGAGACACCTCATTTGGTGCCGGGATTTACGGCTTCGGTGGAGGGTCCCTGGTCTTGACGAACAGCACGATTTCAGGCAATTCGACCCATGGTTTGAATGCAAAGGGTGGTGGGCTGGCGTGGGAGACTGGACAGGTCACACTTGCTGGTTCAGATGTGACCAACAACAGTACGGCGGGGCAAAGTTCGGACGGGGGTGGAATCTATTCCAGATATGCTGCAGTTTCCTTGACGAGTTACAGTACCGTCACTCTATGTCAAACCAACGGTGACTTTGCGCAAGGAGGCGGGATTTATTCCGCAGCGGGCAATATTATCGTGAGTGACAGTCGCGTCGGTGATAATTCCACCGATGGACTTTATGCAGGTGGCGGTGGAATTTTTGCTAAATCGCGCCCAGTTTCCGTGACCGGCAGCACAATCTACAATAATACGGCATCCGGATTCAAATCGGATGGAGGTGGAATTGCGGCTTACGACAAAAGCCTGACTCTAGTTAACAGCACCGTCTCGGGTAATTCCGCTGTGGGCTCCAGCTCGGGCGGCGGCATCTTCGCCTATGGTGAAACAGTCGATATTCGCGGCTGCACGATCTCCGGAAATTCGACGCTCAGTCCCTATGGAGGCGGTGGGGGAATCAGTGTGCATAGCAGCGTGCTCACTCTTGTGAACAGCACGATATCGGGGAATTCTTCGACGGGAAATTATTCCGTGGCGGACGCTCATTCCGGCGGTGGCGGCGGAATTGCAGTTACCAGCTCAACGTTTTCGATGACCAATTGCACGGTCGTTGATAACAACAGCGATGCCGTTTCTTTTATTCGAGTCGGCTATGGCGGCGGCGTCTTCCTGTTGGACAGCAACGTCGTTATTAGTAACTCCATTATTGCGCAAAACACCAACTTTTCCGATCCAGATATTTATAGTTACTTGTCAACCGTATCAGAGCTCTTTGATACGGTTTCCATCAGTAATTCATTAATTGGCGATAATTCTGGAGCACCGCTCGCGGCTGCCGCAACGCCCGATGCCTGGGGCAATTTGGTTGGAACTGCGGATGCGCCGATCAATCCCCATCTCGGACCGCTACAGATTAACGGTAACGTGCTCGTCAAGACGCGTGCACTACTTGCCAATAGTCCCGCCATTGATCGAGGTAACGACAGCCAGGCGGCTGGATTGACGTCAGACCAGGCTGGCCAACCCCGTATTTCTGGCATGCATGTGGATCTCGGAGCTTTGGAATTGCAATTCCCCACAGTCTCATTCGCCAGTTCTACAATTCCAGTCCTTGAAACGGCGGGAACTTTTCCAGTCACCGTCAATTTATCCGCGCCCTCGACCGCAGATATTACGATACCCTTCTCGGTTGTCCCGTTCTCGGCCGGGGGAGGCACAGCCACGTCGCCTGACGATTTTACAATTTTGACCGACAATCCGCTCGTGATCCCCGCCGGTCAGACGTCTGCCACAATCCAGGTTCATGTCGTGAACCGCCCCGGATATGAACTGTCCAGGACCGTCATCCTGCTATTGGGTGACCCACAGTACGCGACTTTTGGAACCAGCACCATTACAACGCTGACGATTCTTGACGCGGATCCCGAACCTGTCGCGTCTTTCAGTACCGCGACGCAAGCGGTCAGCGAAGACGTGGGGCAAGTCTCCGTCACGGTGAATCTGAGTGCCCCGAGCGGGTTGACCTCGGTGTTTCCATTCTATATTTCCGGCACTGCGACGAATCCGGACGACTTTACTATCCCCGTCTCGACGGATCAGCATAATGTCTTTATCAATCCGACGGATCCCGCCAATCTTGTTGGACAAATTATTCTTCCCGCCGGTCAAACCACCGCAACGTTTATAATCGACATCACAAACGATTTTATTGTGGAACAGGACGAAACCATCAGCTTAACACTGGGGGTGAAATCTGGCGCCACGGGCACGATCAGGAACGTGACGCTGGGAAATCCGCTGACCGACACGATTACCATTTTCGACGATGACAATACCGCGCCGTCGATCCTCTTTAACGCGGGCAATCCCAATGATCCGCTGCATCCGCCCAAACTGGTGTTCACGATTCCCGAGAATCTGCCGCAGAACGCGGTTGTCGGAACGGTGATTGCCCTTGATCCCGACACAGTCGATCCCTTTGGCATACTCACTTTCAGTCTCAGTGACAACCCGGATGACGCATTTACAATCGATCCGGTGACAGGTCTGATCACCGTTCTCGATCCGACGCCATTGGACTTCGAGACAGACGGGATCTTAAGCGGAACAGTGACCGTGGAAGATGGGGGAGGCTTGTCCGCGGACATGGACTTGGAAATTGACTTGGCCGATGTCAATGATGCACCGACGATTCCGCAGAATCAGGTCTTCTTTCTGACGGAAAACACGCCAGCAGGGTCGCTGTTCGACACGGTGCTGGCAACCGATCCCGATACAACCGCACCGGACAAGACACTCACTTACAGTCTGAGTAGCAATCCCGGCAATGTCTTCGCGATCAATCCGTCGAATGGAATTCTGTCCGTCGTGAACTCGGCCGCGTTGGACTTTGAAATCACCCGCCAGTTTATTGTCGGTGTGACCGTCGCTGATGGTGGCACTCCGTCCTATTCGGCGACCGAGAATGTGACGGTCATGATCACAAACGTCAACGAACCTCCATCGATTGCACCGCAATTGTTCAGCGTCGCCGAGAACAGCCCCGCGGGAACAGTCGTTGGCAAAGTAATCGCCACTGATCCGGACCAACTGGTTCCGTTTAACACGCTCACTTTCAGTCTCAGCAATAATCCCGGCAATGTGTTCTCGATCACGGCGACAGGTCCCGACGCGGGCCAGATCACTGTCGCCAATCCCGCGGCGCTGGACTTCGAGACGACAACTCAATTCATTGTTGGCGTGACCGTCGCTGACGGTGGTTCTCCATCTCTCTCGCTGACTCAAAACGTGATTGTCAATGTGACGAACGTCAACGAGCCTCCGACGATCAATCTCAACCAGGTCTTCACAATTCCCGGAGATTCGGCCGCCAACGCGCCGGTCGGAAAGGCCCTGGCGAGTGATCCGGAACACGGGAATCTCACTTACAGTATTCTGAGTGGTCTGCCAGGGAATCCGTTCACGATCGATGCGTCGAACGGAAATATCACCGTCAGCAGCCCCAAACCGACACTGGATTTCACGACAACGCCGACATTCACGTTACAAGTCCAGGTGACGGACACCGGAAACCTCAGTGCGACTCAGGCCGTCACCGTCAATCTGACGCAACCCAACCGCGCACCCATCATTGGCGGTGGTTCCAGCACGGTCACATTTACGAAGAAGCATCCAGCGGTCCCATTGATGCCGAATCTGACCGTCAACGATCCGGATAGCCCCACTGATTTGGCGCGGATTGTGATCAACATCAACGTCCCACGGGGCGGACTGGCGACTGATGTCAAGTTCGCCAATTCCGCCGGTTTGGGGTCGATTGCCCAAATTCCCGTCCCAATTCCCGCCTCCAGTTTCAAGAAGCAGGCCGGTGTCATCAAGCTGACAATGACCCTCAACGCCGGTGTCACCTCAACTCAGGT